>JAJRRJ010000041.1 GCA_024279575.1 Alphaproteobacteria bacterium
TCAACAAGATAGACCCAGCCCTGATGAATTGCGCCCTGGGGCACCACCAGCTGAGGATACTTCATTTGTGCTTGCAAAACCCCCTCCACAAACATGCCCTTGGGCAATGGTGGGTTTGAGTTTAGATCAGAGGATGATCCGGGCTGCTCAACACGCAGCACAACCTGCACGGTGCGCGTTGCCACATCAATACCATTTGCGATGCGAACCACTTGCGCGTCCCACGACTGATCATCCCCCACAAGTTTTACATCTGCCTCAATGCCTGAAATATTTAGCTCTTCACTACTCCCCAACTCATCGCCAATTTCATTCAGCACCCGTCGCAAGTCCTGCATCGGCACCTGAAGTACAATTTCAGAAGCGGCAATATCATCCCCCGAAAACAAAACCTGCCCGGGATTTACATATTGAAATTCTTCAACATTCACTTCGCTGATACGCATATCAAACGGGGCGTAAATATTGGTGTCCTCCAGATCACTTTGCACCTGTTCAAGCTTGGCCAATACACGCTCTTTTTGTGCATCAAGCCGATTAAGCTGGATTGGAATAATGGTTTGCTGGTTGATCAGACCCTGTACCGCCTGGCGTTGGGCCAAAGTTGCTCGTAACTGGGTATCCAGACTGGATTGGGGAACAGACCCCGATGCCACCAGTGAACGGGTTCGCTCAAGTGCGGTTTCCGAAAGCGCCAAACGCTGTTGTTCCAGGTCAAGCAAACTGTCAGCATTGACCACCTCTTGTTTGAGTTGCTCAATTTCAGCAACCACACTGGCAATTTCTGCCTCAGCCTCACGTATCCCAAGTTCATAAACAATCGGATCCGTTTGCAAAAGCAAACTACCCTGTTCTAGAATTTCCCCCGACTCCAAATTCTCATGACGAAAAACAACCCGTCCTTTGACATTGGAAATGGCGCTCCATGTTTGCTCGGGTACGGCGGAACCAAATCCTGAAGCCTGCACAGAAAATGAAACAGGTTCAACCTGCATCACTTGAACAGCGCGCAAATTTTCAGCCGCTGCAACCCGTGCGGGCGGTTCAAGACGAGAAACAAAAAACGCAATACTCCCCACCCCGGCCCCCAACGCAACCAACAGAATAACAATCCGACCCAGTTTTTTTCCTAAAGATATTTTTTTGCTCATCATTGTCCCCGACTTCATCCGCTTTCCATATTCGTTCTGCACACAAATTTTTTGCATGGGCACCTGAACTGAAACCAGGGTTTTTAAAGCGCATTATATAAAGCCCCTTAAATACCGAAAAATCCCAATTGGCGTCTCCGCCATTATGCCTTTATCAGAACAGACACATCAATTTAGTGAGTGACTACTCACTTACAAGGTCCCCGTCAACATTTTCTTCCCCGACAGGCTGGCAAACCACCAAACACTATTAATAGAACAGGTTCCAGCCTGCACCATTTCAACAAAAGCCCTTAAGTTCAAGAATCCATGGCAACTCTGCCACACTCAGTTATTTAAATTGTTAGCCAATTCATTAGTATTGTTGCGCTAGACAGGCGCAAAACAAATGGGACAAGACAATGCTCAGAAAACTTTACGACTGGTTGCTGGCCCTCGCTGGCACCAAAAACGCTCCCGTTGCCCTTGGGACCATCAGTTTTGCCGAAAGCTCGTTTTTCCCTCTGCCCCCTGATATCCTGCTGATCCCCATGGTTGTTGCCAAACGGCAGAAATGGTGGATTTACGCCACTATCTGCACCATAACCTCGGTGCTGGGTGCCTATCTGGGATATGCAATTGGCGCCCTGCTATTTCAGGTTATCGGGTTGCCAATTCTGGAGTTTTATGGCGCAGCACATACTTTTGATCGCTTTACTGACTGGTATCATCAATGGGGCGGTTGGGGAATTTTGCTCGGGGCCGTCACCCCGTTTCCCTATAAAGTGCTGACTATTTTTTCCGGTTCCGTGGGCTTTGACCTGCTACAATTCACCTTGATCAGTATTGTTGGCCGCGGATTGGGGTTCTTTTTGGTCTCTGGCCTGCTCTCTTTGTTTGGTGAGCCGATAAAAGATTTTATTGAAAAGCGCCTCGGGCTGATGTTCATCCTGTTTTGCACGCTTCTCATTGGTGGGTTTGTGGCAATCAAGTTTTTGTTTTAGCATTGGCTTTCCACAAAGTTGACACTAATAGGGGCTTAAAAAACAGCTGCCCATTCATTCAGGAGCAACGAAAATGGCCCACATATCCACTAACAATTTCAATCTTGCCAACGCCGCTTTCATGGTTGGATTTTTCACTATTGTGGGGGCGTGGGGATTTGAACTGATCGGGGGATATATCCCTTGTGAATTATGCCTTGCCCAACGCCTGCCCTATTATCTGGGCTTGCCCATATTGGCGGCCACTGTTGTTCTCTGGCCAAGCATCCCTTCATTTGTACGCCTCATGCTTACCCTGCTGGTCGGCGTCATTTTTCTATGGAGCATTTATCTGGGCGCCTTTCATTCCGGGGTCGAATGGAAATTCTGGCCCGGCCCCACCGCATGTTCCGGCACAGGCACCAGTCTTAGTTTCACAGATTTGAGCAATTTGAGCGACGCCGCAATTGTCCCATGTGATGAGCCGGAATTTCGCTTTTTAGGCATTAGCTTTGCCGGTTATAACGCCCTGATTTCATCTCTGATTGTACTTCTGCTTACGCGCTCATCCTGGGGGCAATTCAAAGCATTAAGAGCAAAAAAAGCTAGCTAGGCTTCCAGCTCAATATCCCAATAAAGATAATCCATCCAGCTCTCATGCAAGTAGTTGGGGGGAAACGCGCGCCCGTTATTGTGTAAATCAAACACGCTGGGCTGATAGGGGGCGTGGCGCGGATGCATGCCAATTTCTGCCGCCATTTTATTTGCCTTGCGCAAATTACACGGGGAGCAGGCAGTCACCACGTTTTGCCATGTTGTGCGTCCGCCCCGCGAACGCGGCACCAGATGATCAAAAGTCAGTTCATCCGGGCTTCCGCAATACTGACAGATAAACCGGTCTCGCAAAAACAGGTTGAACCGGGTAAATGCGGGATGGGTCTGTGGCTTGATATAATCGCGAAGGGCAACAACACTGGGCAACGCCATTTCAAAAGAAGGGGAGCGCACTTTAGTTTCATAATTTGAAATCACATTGACCCGCTCAAGGCACACAGCCTTGATTGCATCCTGCCAATTCCACAACGAAAGGGGATAATAGCTGAGCGGTCGAAAATCGGCGTTCAGCACCAGGGTCGGACAACTTTCAAGTGAGACATGAACCCCCACAATAACACTCCTTTTTGCGTATCCCCAATAAACAGCCAACCGGCACGCGGCCCAAAATCACCGGTTGTCAGGAAAACGACACGCTTACACAAAACCCGGACTGCGCTTTTGATTTGTTTCAAAACAAAAACACAGCCCTGCGAACAAGTTCACAACCTTTTAGTGCCTATCTAAGCGCGTTAAAAAGCTCTTGGGAAGCAAAAAAACATCACACATCAATCACCTTTTTTAAGGTCGGCAACCTCCCGCATAAAGGCAAGGGAAAATCCAAGGCCCTCAGCGCTGATACCATGGCCACCCCCCGGGTCCAGGTGCATCGCCACCCGATATCCGTTTTCCTTAAGATTTTTCAACGAATTTTTGCTCAAGGAAACCGGCACCACTTCATCCCCCGTTCCATGTACCAGACAGATAGGAGGGGTAGCAATTACGCCCTCCATTCCCTCATTTTTCCCGATTAATCCGCCTGAAAACGAGACAATACCGAGCAGGTTTTCTTTGAGCCGCAAGCCCACATTCAGCGCCATCATTCCCCCTTGAGAAAACCCCACCAGAAACGTATCCGCTGCACCCAACTCCGTTTGCGCCCAGAGAGACTCCAGAAAACCATCAATCACTGGCCGCGCAGTGTCCGCCCCCTTCAATCGGCTCATTTCCTTATCAATTTCCAGAGGAAACCACTGAAATCCCGCCGGATTAAGTTGACACTTTTGAGGGGCGTTAGGGGCCACAAACAGCGTATCGGGCATCTGAGGCTGCCAATATTGCCCCAGCGAAATCAGATCATTTCCATCCGAACCATAGCCGTGCAACAACACAACCAGCCTTTTTGCCTTGCCCTCTTTTGGTGCCAGCATCGGCCCTGATAATTGTTCATTCATAAAAAGATCCTCATAGGTTTATGCCTTCCCTGTCACGCAATACCGCAAAGTAACGCCATAATAATCTAGCAGCACTCCCACGATAAGGTGACCATTTTTCGGTCAATTTCCGAGTGAGCTTTTCATCCGGTTTATTGCGCCTGTTCAGGACTTTGCCAACCATTTTTTGCAATACCAGGTCACCCGCGGGGAAAATATCGGGGTGTGCAATGGAGCTGATAAGATATATTTCAGCACTCCAAGGTCCAATACCCTTCAGCGCGGTCATTTTTTTCATCACCTCAGGCGCGCTCAATCCATGCAGGTGATCAAAATCAAACGCCCCGGAACTTTCCGCCAATGCAACACCGCGCAAACAATCAATTTTGGAAAAACTCATCCCCACCTCACGCAATGCAGAACGCTCAACCTTCAAAAAGTTTTCCCCACTCATTTCTCCAACAAGTGCCTCCACCCGGCAATGAATTGCCCGGGCGCTGGCAACCGATAACAATTGACTTGAAACGATAGAGGCCAGACCGGCAAACCCTGGTTTCCCCAGCCGTAAAGGCACCTCCCCAACCTGAGCCAGAATTGGTGCCAGGCGCGCATCCAGCCCAACCAGCGCCACCAGATGACTTTCAAGAATTTGGCGGCTGATAATTGCCTTACTGTCAAAATCCATAATTTAATGCCAGAGTGCTACTTAAACGAAGGTGCATAATTTTATCCTGAGTAAAGCCTAAAAAGAGAATACCCTATGAACACCTTATCGGATACTCCCCCGGTTTTACGTTTTGCCCCAAGTCCCAATGGATTGCTGCATCTGGGCCATGCCTATTCCGCGCTTATTACAGAGCATTGGGCAAAAAAAATCGGCGGCCAGTGGCTGTTACGCATTGAAGACATCGATATGGAGCGCTCCAAACCTGAATTTGTCGAAGCAATATTTGACGATTTGAGCTGGCTCGGTCTGAGTTGGCCAGAACCGGTTTTATTTCAATCAAAGCGATTTGACATCTACAAATCCGCCGCCCAAAAATTGCGCACCATGGGGTTGCTCTATCCGTGTTTTTGTTCGCGTAAGGAGATCAAAGCCAACGCCCGCGACGAAACCGATCCCGATGGCGCCCCAGTTTATCCCGGCACCTGCAAACATCTTCCAAAAGATCAAATCAGCCAGCACCTTCAACAAAACAAACCAGTGCAATATCGCCTGAACATGGAAAAAGCCGTTGCAAAAACCGGTATGCTTACATTTACCACAGCCCAGCCAGCACCGATGGACCGGCCCAAAATCAATTACGCCCGGCCAGCGCGCTGGGGCGATGTGGTGATCCAGCGCAAAGGCACCCCAACTTCTTATCATCTCAGCGTGGTTGTGGATGATGCGGAACAAAACATCACTCACATCACCCGGGGTCGTGACCTTCAAACAGCAACCGATATTCATGTTTTGCTGCAGTTTCTACTTGGGTTGAACACGCCCGTTTATACATTTCACAAACTGATTTTGGATAAGGAAACCGCCAAACTCTCCAAGTCCAAAGGCTCAACAAGTCTACAGAGTTTGCGCCAGACAGGGTGGACGGCGCAAACCGTGCGCACCCATCTTGGTTTTTAACTGCAATTTTTTTATGCGGGTGAGTGACGGGTTTTGGCTGTCCCCCGTTGTTCTTGTGGCAAATACGATAACGCAGTTTTTTGAACCGCTTCCTCAAATGGTGTATCAAACCCCTCCCCCAGCAACGCCTTTAGTTTTGGGTCCCTGAGCTGGTGAGGTATATCCCATAGATAGGACATGATCACGACTTCACGCAAAACAGGCACAAACCAGCCAAAAATCTTAAGAAGCCCCATGGGCACTTTTTTGACTTTTACCCGTTTGGGCAAAACAATTTGAATGGCCTTGATCAACTGCTCCCCGGTCGCAAAATGCCCCTGATAATGCAAAATTTCAAATGTGGGCAGCGTATTGCGAACCTTAGCGATTTTTACCATCGCTCGCCCCACATCAGGTAAATAAGCCCAGGAATGGCCCATGCTCAATTCGCCGGGATATTGCAAAATACCCGACTTGAGGCGCGACATTATCATTAAGTCAAAATTGCTCCCCTCAGCGCCAGGGGCAAAAAAATCTGCCAGTCGCAAAATAATAACCTGTAAATTATCCTGCGCCGCAGCCTGGGCCAGCTTTGCTTCCATACGCTGGCGAATTCTTCCCTTGTCCCTTGCCGGACGTTGGGGGGTGTCGGGCATCAAAAGGTGCTGCTTTTCCCCGAAATTATAGATATTGCCCGGGAACAGCAGCGTTTTTCCACTCCCCTTGAGAGCTTCCAGCACATTCATCAAAATCGCCTCAGCCCGCCCCTTGTCCCATTTGTCATAAGGCAGATTTAACCCATTAAATACCACATCCGCCTCAGCAACAGCCCGGCGGGTTTGTTCAGGATAATTTGCATCCCCCTCAATAAACTCCACGCCCTTCAGTTTTGCCCGATTGCCCCGGCCCATGCCGATCACGCGCCAGTCAGCCGCCACAAAAGCCTTGGCCACCTCCTGCCCGATCCGCCCGTTAATACCCAGAATTGTAATAGTTTGCATAAATTTTAACTCCACCAGTTTGCATTTGGTGAGTTTTTGCCCTATTCATTTCCAAATGAAAATTACCCAAAAACGCATAGAAGCTAAACATTAATGAATAGAGCTTCCCCTGACTGGACCCTCTGGCGCAGTTTTGCCGCCGTTATTGATCACTGCTCCCTTTCAGCTGCTGCCCGGCATCTGGACCTCTCCCAACCCACCCTTGGCCGCCATATTCAGGCGCTGGAGACAAGCCTGAACACACCCCTGTTCACCCGCACGTTAAAGGGACTGGAGCCCAATTCCTCTGCCATGCGCCTGTTTGAACAGGTAAAAGCTGCACAGGGCGCACTGAATGAAGCCACCCTTTTGGCCGAAGGAACCACCACAAAACTTGAAGGCAGCGTGCGCATTACCGCCTCAACCATCACCTCCCATTATATCCTGCCCGGTTTGCTGCGGAAAATCCGTGACCAGTTCCCCGCCATCGAGCTGGAACTGGTGCCCTCTGATTCTGCTGAAAACCTGCTGATGCGCGAAAGCGATATTGCCGTCAGAATGTTTCGCCCAACCCAGCTTGAGCTTATTGCACGCAAGTTGGGGGAAAGCCCCATCACCTGTTGTGCACATCAATCATATCTTGAGCGCCATGGCACACCGGGTGAAATTACCGAACTGTTTGATCATGATCTGGTGGGATTTGACCGCTCCGACCTGTTGACTTCAGGCGCAAAAAGCATGGGATTTAATCTCGCCCGAAAGGATTTTGCATTGCGTACCGACAGCCAGACCGCAATCTGGGAACTGCTACGCGCCGGGCTGGGTCTTGGATTTGCCCAGCACGAACTGGTCAAGGCGACCCCGGGCATGGTGTCTCTTTTACCCCAATTGAAAGTCCCTCCCCTTCAAATCTGGCTTACAACCCACAAAGAACTGTTCACCAGCCGTAAAATTCGTGTCATCTATGACCTGTTGGCCGACTTGCTTTCAAACTATTTTGCTGACAAATAGCAGGTTGACCCTGCCCCCTTGAACCAATTTACCAAAGGCCCCGTAATGACGTCGATCCTGAATATTCTCATCCTCATCACTATGGTAGCACTTGTATTGATTCTGGGCGCCGGATTGTGGAGCATGTTCAAAGGGGGCGGAAACAGGTCCCAGATGCTGATGCGCGCCCGGATAATTGTGCAGTTTGTTGCCGTGGTTTTTTTGATGCTGTTCGCATTTTTTGCCATGCGCGGCAGCTAAGAAAGGGTAATACCGGCAATGGTCAAACTCAACAAAATTTATACGCGCACCGGCGACAAAGGAACAACGGCTCTAGTGCGCGGCCCCCGCCGGCACAAGGACGATATTCGGGTTTGTGCCTATGGCAGCGTCGATGAAACCAATGCCTTTATCGGCACAGCCCGCGTTTGTGCACATCCTGACAAAAATATTGATCAGGTTTTGGCCCGCGTTCAAAATGATCTGTTTGATCTGGGATCTGATCTGGCCACCCCCGGCTCTGACGAAAATCAGCAATACCCGGCCCTGCGCATAACCCAGGCCCAGATAGATTGGCTTGAACAAAAAATTGATCTGTTTAACGATAACCTTCGCCCCCTGACCAGCTTTGTCCTTCCCGCCGGTTCAGCTTTGTCCGTTGCCCTGCATGTGGCACGAACAGTTGCCCGCCGCGCCGAACGCGATTGTGTTACATTACTTGGCGCCGAACCCCAGACCTCGCCGCTGCCCCAGATTTATCTTAACCGGCTCTCAGATCTGCTTTTTGTCCTGTCCCGCGTTGCCAACAATAATGGCCAGGCCGATATTCTTTGGACCCCGGGCGCGCACACACAGAGTCAAAAACCTTCTGGAAGCAAAAGCTGATGTTTTTACCCCTGCACGATAGAAACCCGATCGAGCACATCCGGTTCGCCTACGTCAATTACTCCCTGATTGCGCTAACCTGTCTGATTTTTCTCATTCAGTATCTTTTGCCCGAACGCACCAATAACGACCTGACCATATTCTTTGGCATGATCCCGCTGGTTGTCCGCGACATCATCCCCCAGCCCCTGCCATGGATCCCGGATCCACTTCCCCTTGTAACCTATGCTTTTTTACATGGGGACTGGATGCACCTGCTCTCAAACATGCTGTTTTTGTTTATATTTGGCGACAATATCGAAGACGCCATGGGCCATTTGCGGTACTTTTTCTTCTATCTGGCCTGCGCGGTTCTGGCAGCGGGTGCCCATATGCTGTTTAACCTTGATTCAAACGGCCCCCTGATCGGCGCATCAGGTGCAGTTGCGGGCGTTCTTGGGGCCTATGTCATCCTCTATCCACACGCGCGGGTTTTTGTTCTGGCCAAAATCGTTATCCCCATTCCCCTGCCCGTACCTGCCTTCTGGTTCCTTGGTTTTTGGATTGCTATACAGATTTTTTATGCTGTTTTTGCCAGTGAGGGCATTGTAGCCTGGTGGGCCCATATCGGGGGCATGGCGGCAGGCGCCTTGTTAGCAATTGTATTCAAGCGCCGAAACGTTCCCCTGTTTGGCGGACAGTAAGAGTTTTTTAGCCCCACCCGGCTAAACTTGTCCCCATGAACATTGATCCCACATCCCAGGCCATGGCCCTGCAACAAAGTCAGGTGCATGCCAAAGCCCAGATCATTATGATCAAAAAACAGCATGAAATGAAAATGATGCTGGTGGAAATGGTTGATTCAGTATCCAAAAGCGCACCTGCCCCGCAAGGACAAGGCACCCGCGTCGATAAAAGCGCCTAACACCTTACCCCACCAACTCAATCAACTTGTCAATGACGCTGATGGCGGTTTCCCCGTCCCATTCCGCAGGACCCTGCAAAACAGCCAGCTCACATCCGTTGCCATCAAGCAACAAAGTGGCAGGTAGCCCAAGCGCCACCCCTGAAGATTTCAGACGGTCAAAAGCGGCAAAGGTCGGGTCAGCCAACAAGGGAAGTTTGCTTAGGGAATTTTCTTCCAGAACCTCCCGCGCCTTTTGAACCCCCTGGTCCCCCAAATCAAGATTGATGGTCAAAACCTCAAAAGGAGAATCCTCAAAATGAGCTGACAGGGCGTTAAGCGCCGGCATTTCCTCCCGGCATGGTCCGCACCAGGTTGCCCAAAAGTTCACCAAAACAGGCTTGCCCGCATATTTTGCCAGCGTAATCTCATTTCCGTTCTCATCAAGAATTTCAAGGTCAGAATATCCTCGCCCCGTTCCGGTAGGCAAAAGCGCCGCCAGTTCCCCGATCGTCACCTCATCAAGGGCTGCCAGAGTTTCAGCACTAACCAAACATTCTCCCGCCGGGGAATTTGAGACATTGCTAACCCATAAAAGCGCCGCTATACCTAGCGCCGCTGTTGTAAGGACAAGAGGAAAAGCGCGCCGGGCGAGCAGGGATTGAGTTTTTTCACTGTTTTTCTGAGCCAATTCGGCCTCCTGTCAGTCCTTAAATTTCAGCTGCAACATGAAGACACCCGTTTGAAAGAGGGATCAATGAGCAACACTATGTGGGGCGGCCGTTTTGAAGAACGCCCCGACGCCATAATGGAAGAGATAAACGCCTCCATCGGCTATGACAAACGCTTTTCGCTCAGGATATTGCCGGCTCCATTGCCCATGCAAACATGCTGGCAAAAACCGGAATTATCTCAATGGACGATAAGGACGCAATCATTGTCGGTCTAGCAGAATTGCGTGACAAAATCGAACACAACGACTTCAACTTTTCGCGTGCGCTGGAAGATATTCACATGAACATCGAATCCGCGCTGACAAACCTGATTGGTAAACCAGCCTCGCGCCTGCATACCGCCCGTTCGCGCAATGATCAGGTGGCCACCGATTTCCGCCTTTATGTGCGCGATACCATTGATCACCTGATGCAACAAATCGGTGACCTGCAACGCGCTTTTTTGAAGCGGGCGGAGCAGGAATTTGACACAGTAATGCCCGGATTTACCCACCTGCAAACCGCACAACCCGTTACCCTTGGTCACCATTTACTGGCCTATGTGGAAATGCTTTCGCGCGACTACCATCGCTTTAAAGACGCACGTGTAAGGCTGAATGTCTGCCCATTGGGGGCCGCAGCTCTTGCCGGAACCAGTTTCCCCATAGACCGGGAAATGACCGCCAAAGCCCTTGGTTTTGATCGCCCCGCTGCCAATTCCCTTGATGCGGTATCTGATCGGGACTTTGTGATTGAAACCCTGTCCGCCGCTTCGATTTGCGCCATGCACCTTTCCCGTTTTGCTGAGGAACTGGTTATCTGGTCCACTCCGCAGTTCGGTTTTGTGTCCCTGTCGGACAGATTCTCCACCGGTTCATCCATCATGCCCCAAAAGCGCAACCCCGATGCCGCAGAACTGATACGGGCAAAAATCGGCAGAATTTTTGGCGCGCAGGTCGCCATGACCATGGTGATGAAGGGTCTCCCCATGACCTATTCCAAGGACATGCAGGAAGACAAGGAAGGGGCGTTTGACGCCTTTGATACCCTCTCCCTTTCCCTTGCCGCCATGAAAGGCATGGTTTCAGACATGAGCTTTAACCGTGAAAAAATGGCCGCAGCCGCCGGTTCGGGTTTTTCCACCGCCACCGACCTGGCTGACTGGCTGGTGCGCACCCTTGATATGCCCTTTCGCAACGCCCATCACGTTACCGGCGAAATCGTGGCACTGGCTGAAAAGCAAAAATGCGCCCTTGAACAGTTGAGCCTTGCTCAAATGCAAGGCATTGAACCAAAAATCACCAACGCAATTTTTGATGTGCTTGGCGTTCAAAACTCGGTGCAAAGCCGCACCAGCTTTGGCGGCACCGCACCCAAAAACGTCAAAGCACAGATTGCCTTCTGGCAGAAAATTTTGAGCACCTGAACCATGGTCCATCACTTCCACCATAAAGACGGCATTTTGCATGCCGAAAACATCGCTGTTCCGAATCTGGCAAAACAATTTGGCACGCCCTTTTACCTCTATTCTGCGGCCACTTTGCGCCGACATATCAGCGTAATGCGTGACGCTTTTTCCGGCATTGACACCCTGATTGCCTATGCCATGAAAGCCAACTCAAATCAGGCTGTTTTGACCCTGCTGGCAAAAGAGGGGGCCGGGGCCGATGTGGTTTCGCTTGGTGAACTGGAGCGCGCCATTGCTGCCGGTATTCCCCCGGAAAAAATAGTATTTTCCGGGGTTGCCAAAACGGCTGAAGAAATGCGTCGCGGGCTTGAGTTAAACATCAAATGTTTCAACCTTGAAAGCCAGCCGGAACTGGTTCTCCTTAACAAAGTCGCCGGCCAACTTGGCAAGATCGCCCCTGTTTCAGTGCGCATCAACCCCAATGTTGATGCAAAGACTCACGCTAAAATCTCCACCGGAAAAGCTGAAGACAAATTTGGCATTTCCTATGAGCGCGCAGACAAGGTCTATAGTCAGATTGCAAACGCCTCAAATCTGGTTGCAACCGGAATAGATATGCATATCGGCTCCCAGATTACTGATCTGGAACCCTTTGAAAACGCCTTCGCCCTGATGGCGAACCTGGTGCACACACTACGTGCAGCGGGACATAATATCAGCCATGTGGATGTGGGCGGCGGCCTTGGAATTCCCTACCACGCAGACAATTCCCCTCCCCCCGACCCGCTTGCCTATGCAAAAATGGTCCGGGAAAAAGTTGGTGCCCTGGAGGGTGAGTTAATCCTTGAGCCTGGACGCATAATTGCAGGAAATGCCGGAGTTTTGGTAACAAAAATTCAATATGTCAAACAATCAGGCGAGCAGGTTTTCTATATTATTGATACGGGCATGAACGACCTGTTCCGCCCCACCCTTTACGATGGACACCATGAAATTGTCCCGGTTGTTCAACCCGCTCCGAACACTGCAACAATCACAGCTGACATTGTTGGTCCGGTATGTGAAAGTGGCGACTATCTGGCCAAATCGCGCCAAGTGCCGCAAATGCAACAGGGGGACTTGATGGCCGTAATGAGTGCGGGAGCCTATGGGGCCGTGATGTCCTCAACATACAATTCACGCCCCTTGATTCCAGAAATTCTGGTTGATGGTGACAATTATCACGCCATTCGACCACGCCAGACAATTAGTGAGTTAATCGCACTGGACAGCGTGCCTGACTGGCTGTGAATTTTTTGCTAAATCTAACCGGTCCGGTTTATTTCCTGACGTGAAAGGGACAGTATCTCTATGGGGGCACCAACAAGCGCCGCGTCCACTTTGGCCAGCAGGTCCGCCAGCGAAAACGGTTTGGCAATTACATCATAAATCAAAGCATCAAGGCCGCTGGCCCGTTCGCGCTGATCGGCAAATCCGGTCATCAGCAAAATTGGCACATCAGGGAATTTTGCGCCCACCTCAAGCGCCAGCGCAATTCCATCCATAACCGGCATTTTAATATCTGAAAGCAATAGATCAAAATTGCCCTCCTGCTCAATCATGATTTCAGCAGCCAGCCCGCCATCCTCAGCCTCTTCAATCTCATGTCCCGACATAATCAAAGCCGCACTTACAAACCGGCGCACATTGTCATCATCTTCAGCAATTAAAATTCGTGCCACACTCAAACTCCATTCATCGGACATCTCGCCCGGTTCACTACTTTGTCGGTATTATCAAACACCTAATTCATCCGCTCAAATGCCAGCCGAACGCTTCTCGCTTCACTTGGGGGCGATATCAGTTGCGTTTCAAACTCAATCCATTCCCCCGGCAACATAATCGCTGCCCGTGATGTTACACTCCATTCAAAAACAGAAAGTCCATTTTCATCCAGCAATGTAACCAAAATACGCGGCACAGAAACCTGTCTGGAGCTAACCGATGAAATACTGGCCGAAATGTCCATCACCTCATCACCCTCGCGCAACGCTCTGATGGTTTTAACTTCGAAAAACTCCAAACCAACAACATTCACCCCCAGACCAACGGCGCTGTACAACCCGGCCAGATCTGGAAAAGTGCGTACAATATTTTCCCGCAAAAACAGCCCGCTAAAGGAAACAATAATCAACAATGCAATCCCAAGGTTCCGCAATAATTTGCCCATGCGTGCCTTGGGCATGGTACGGACCAGAAGATTTTTGCGCCTTTCCAGATCTTCCTCCAGCTTGGCCTGTGTTTTGGCGTTGGCCTCAATCTCACTCCGGCTCTGCTCAGCCCCCTTCAGCTCTTGATCGCTGGTATCCTGCTCCGAATCAAACGAACTGCCTGTTTCGCTGGCAACGGATTCAAACTGTGCATCCAGTGCGCTTTCCTCTTTTTCAGACTCAGGGGATAAATTTGAGGCAGAAGCATCTTCGCCCGTTTTTCCTGTGTCCGTTTTTTCCTCGCTGGTCTCAATCTTGGCTTTCCAGCTCTGATGGCACTTGGCGCATTTAACTTCACGTCCCCTCGCTCCCAGCGTACCCGGCGCAATACCATAGCGCGCCTGACAATTGGGGCAGGTAATCACATTCTCATCAATGTTCAGCTGTTCACTCACATCAAAATGAATAGACAATTGTGATTAACACTCCCCAAACGTAGCCGTTCAGGAAACACAACATTACAATGCACGACCTGTTATGATTAACAATCAATGATTCGAAAGGCATTTGCTTTGATCCGCTTTGAAAATGTTGGTTTGCAATATGGAAATGCGCCAGAAATCCTGTCCGATCTTTCTTTTTCCATTGATCCCGGGTCCTTCCATTTTCTTACCGGCCCATCCGGGGCGGGAAAAACCTCACTATTGCGCCTTTTACTGCTTTCCCTTCGGCCCACACGCGGCTCCATCACCATGTTTGGAAAAAAAGTAAATCGACTTAACCAGGATCGATTGCTTGAACTTCGGCGTCATATTGGCATCGTATTTCAGGAATTCCGCCTGCTCGATCACCTGACCACATTTGAAAACGTTGCTTTGCCGCTGCGCGTGTTGGGCCAAAGCGAGGCCGAATACACCTCAAACGTAAAAGAACTGCTTGAATGGGTAGGCCTTGGCAAACGCATAAATGCGCACCCCCCGCTTTTGTCGGGTGGGGAAAAACAAAGAGCTGCGATCGCGCGCGCCGTCATTTCACGACCCGATATTTTACTCGCCGATGAGCCAACCGGCAACGTGGACCCCGATCTCTCCCAGCGGCTTGTGCATCTTTTTGCAGAATTAAACCGCATGGGCACAACAATTATTATCGCCACCCACGAACTTGAGCTGATGGAAAAATTCAACTATCCCCAGATGCAATTGTCCAACGGAGGCTTGACCTTCCATGACTAAACTCAACATTGTCCGCCAAAGCGCAACAACGCCACTTGTACCAAAAAATTCCATTGCAGGGCGCACCCTGATGCTACTGATTGCCATCATGACATTTCTTTCCTGTATCACATTGGGGGGAGTTATTCTGGTACAAAAATCTGCCATTGCATGGTCCAGTGAGGTGGGGCGCCAGATCACCATCCAAATTCGCCCTCTTGAAGGAGAAGTGATGCAGAGTAATCTTCGCACCGCCATCAGTTTAGCTCAAAACACTCCGGGGGTTTCCAATGCCCACGCGCTCTCCCTTGAGGAAAGCCAAAAGCTTCTTGAACCATGGCTTGGCGCCGGGCTTGACCTGTCAGTCCTGTCTATTCCCCGCCTGGTCATTGTAGAGCTCACCGGCGCGCGCCCTGAGGATATTGAGCAGTTGCGCACAAATCTTGGTGCCATCAAAGGGGCCAGTCTGGATACCCACGCCGCATGGCGTCAGCAGCTAAACACCATGGCGGGCACCTTTGTAATCTCCGGGATATTAATCCTTTCACTTATCCTTGCGGCAACAATCCTTGCCATTGTTTTTGCCACCCGTGGCACCATGGCCTCTAATCGCACCATCGTTGATGTCCTCCATTTCATTGGCGCATCCAACGCTTTTATTGCAGGAGAATTTCAGGGGCGGTTTTTGCGCATCGGACTGCGCGGTGGTCTCTTTGGCGGCATAACAGCGCTTCTGTTCTTTTTTGGCGTTTCCCTGGCCGTCAATAACGCACTTCCCGCCGCTGCCAACGCGCAGCTAAGTACCTTGTTTGGTTCTTTTTCCCTTGGGGCCGACGGAATTTTGGCTATTGTCATGTTGGTCCCGATAATTGCCGGACTGACAGCTGCCACCTCACGGCTGACCGTTAGAAGTTTTCTCAAGCACACGTCATAAACAAACCTTGTGATTGGTGGTTCAATCAGCCCAAAACACTTGACCCATTTGCCCCTTGCCCTATTTTGACTACAAGATTTTTGCTCCTTTTGGGAAACCTGACATGATCATTCAAGCCGTGCGCTCTGCTGTTTTTTACGCCATGTTTTTCCTGATTACCCTGGTTTTGACGCTGATCGTGGTCCTCAGTTTACTGATTCCCCCGATTTCTGAAAAAGTCACACTATCCATTGCCAATTTCTGGTGCCGGACAAACCAGTTTCTTCTGCGCTATCTGGTTGGCATACGCACCATTGTCACCGGGCAGGAAAATCTGCCTGAAGGGCCATGTATCATCGCCTCCAAGCATCAATCGGACTGGGATGCCATTGCTCTTTATCCAGAACTTTCCTACCCCTGTTTTACAGGCAAAAAAGAACTTTTCAAAATCCCGTTACTTGGCACCACAATTCGGCTGATGGGAACCATTTCCATTGATCGCAAAAAGCGCGGCGGTGCGATAAAAGGTCTGTTGGAACAAAGCAAACAGCGAATTGGCATTGGCAGACGCATATTTATTTTCCCTGAGGGTACGCGAAAAGCGCCGCTCGCTGAACCCAATTTCAGGTTTGGTACCGCCAAACTCTACGAAGTTCTTGACGTGCCTGTTGTTCCAATTGCGCTGAATTCCGGTCTGTTCTGGGGACGCAACTCTAAAATATTGTGGCCCGGCATTGCGCGCGCGCACATCCTCAAACCAATTGAGACGGGCCTTAGCCCTGAGGAAATGCATGCGCAATTAACTGCAGCTATCGAAATGAATCAACGCGCCTGATTTTACAGGCCGTTGACGAAGGCCTGACCCGCCCGATCACCCCGGAACTGCGGGCCTCAATTGCAAAAGCGCAACAAAACCTGCCCTCTTCCGACTAGCCCTACACAACATATTGACATTTTTGCGGCACGAACACATATATATGGTGTTCGTAAAATTTTACTATTGTTTTTTCCAAAAATCTGTTCTATGTTTGTTCTGCAAATCGATGTTCACGCGGAACAGACAAATCAAAAGAGGTCTCCATGTCGTCAACTCAGGCTTATGCCGCCCCCAATAAATTTTTTGGATCAAATGCCATCATTGGAAGACCACTTTCTCTAAACTCATTTGCGGGACCAGGCCCTATGACTTCAGATATTCATGACCGTGGATTTCAAAATGACTTCACTAATTGGCGTGGACAGTCAGGTAAGTGCCACTCTTTGATTGAGGTATGCGTTGACAATTTTTTTCTGACCGACGCGCACCTTTATATGCTGGTGGCAAACGAACGGGCCATCTGGATCGGGTCTGCCAATGACCTGATTGATGATAGCGCGAGCCGTGCTCAGTTTCGCCAGGGCATCAAACTTGCCACTGCTGCCTATAAATTGGAAGCTCCCGTTGATCAGAATCTCAAACTGGTTCTGAGTGCGGATCTTTTATCAGGTCAACCGGTTTCTTCTTTACATGCGGCCTAACCCGGCTCCTCTTCAAGATACTTTGCCAGCCGGGCCAAATAGGAATCCTCAATTCCCAACTCCAGTAAATGCTCGACTGTGTTCACCACATAATCCCGGTTGGAGCCAGTATTCCCCGACGCGGTACGCACCAGATTAAGTTGATCTTTCAGGTCCAAACGTCCTGCATATTGTTTATGGGTCTGATCTGCCACAAAAATCAATGCATTGACTATATTGCCATCTGCCAGTCGGACCCCATTATGTAGCGCATGGTAAACATCCGATTCCCGCTGATGCAGATAAGTCAGGACTTCAGGCCATGCCGCCTCTGAAACTTCAAAAGCACGCCCTTCACAGCATCCCCCCGGCACCAGACCAAATACCAAGCCAGGTTTTGATGGCGTCCCCCGATAGTTGTGCGAAAGAACGCATAGGGACCGATGATAGCCACAAAGATATGCACTTTGCGATGAGACAAACTCAAATCCTGGCCGCCAGATGAGCGAGCCATAACCAAATACCCAAAAAGGTGGGGTTTGTACCATTTCAATCACAAATCCTTTACAACAGATATTTGCTTTATCTAGATGACCTGCAACTTGCAACACGCTAAGACTGATTCAAACCAAATCACCCGTCCCCATGCTGGAATATTCCATGAATCGCTTCATTCTATTGCTCATTTTCATTATTATTCTCATTGCCGGTTGGACTGGCGCCTGGTTTTTCGCAGCCAATAAACTCAAGACAGAGGCGATGAGTTTTTTCTCAGCCTCTGAACAAAGCGACCAGATATATAATTGCCAAAAATTCGATGTGGCAGGTTTCCCCTTCAGATTTGATGTCACCTGCACCAATTTCTCATTCAACCAGCTTGATATGACTGTGTCCCTGCCTGAACTAAAAGCCACTGTGCTGGTTTATCGCCCAACTCACTTTTTGCTCTTTGCTGAAGGCCCACTCTCAATTGA
>JAJRRJ010000042.1 GCA_024279575.1 Alphaproteobacteria bacterium
CAAGTGCTTTATTCCGGTGTTGCCTGCATTACCGACCTGATGGTCAAAGATGGGCTGATTAACCTTGATTTTGCTGATGTACGTTCTGTTATGCGCGGTATGGGCAAGGCGATGATGGGGACCGGGGAAGCCAGTGGCGAAGATCGGGCGCGGCATGCGGCAGAAGCGGCGATTTCAAATCCATTGCTTGATGATGTTTCAATTCAAGGTGCGCGAGGGTTGCTGGTTTCCATTACCGGGGGCCAAGACATGACGCTTTATGAAGTTGATGAGGCCGCCAGTCGTATTCGTGAAGAAGTTGGCTCTGAAGCAAATCTTATTTTTGGCGCAACGTTTGATGACAATTTTGAAGGGTCACTTCGTGTTTCTGTTGTTGCAACCGGTACGGACGCTGCAATGGTTCAGGCCATGGACCCGGTACAACCCCATGCGGAGCGCGCGCCAATTACTGTAAAACGAATTGAGCCCGCCCCGGCGCTTGCTGCCAGCAATGAGGAGGTTGGCAATCAACTTGAGGCGGCAATGGCGAGTGCCGTTTTGGCGCGAACCAGTGAAGTGAATAATTTATCTCACTCCAACGAAGTGAGTGTTGAGCCTTACATGCCTGCGGCGGCTTCCCCTGAAATCGAGGAAGTTTCGACACAGGCAGAGCCGGTTCAGCCAACAGCATATGTGCCTCAAAACCCTGCACGTCCGCAAGGGGCAACACGTATTCCTCAAACCAGTGAAATGCCTGCTGTTGCTCAACGGGTAATTGCCGATGCGAAGAAGGAACAGGGGGAAAGCAGGGCCCTGAATGTACCACAGGCTTTGCTGAAACGTCTGGCAACGAATGTTGGTCTTAGTGTGGGTGGGAATAAAAAGGACGATATGGGACAAGATATTGATGCGCGAAATGCCATTGAGTCACCAAGTGCCCATCACCGATCCCCTAAAAAGGAGCCAGGTGCTAGTGGAAACCTTGATGCCCGGGGACGTTCAGCGACAACTGCTTCGCCAGCGAGCAGATTGAAATTCCTTCTTTCTTACGGAAACACGGCTAATTTTAGTTTCCTTGTATAAAAACTTTAAAGAAAAGCTGATGCGGGGTTTCGCGTCAGTTTTTTTTTAGTTAATAAGGGATTCTGGGATGGTTTGGATTGAGGTTAGAATATGCAACGAATTTCTGCGCGCCAGTGTACGCTCGGCGGTTCTGTCAGCGTTGATGGTATTGGTGTTCATAGTGCTAATCCGGTTACTCTTAGCATTGATCCGGCACCCGCTGATACGGGGTATCAAATTTCGCGGATTATGGAAGACGGTCGCATTGTAGGGCCCGTTGCCGTTGATTTTTCCCGCGTTACCCGAACCACGCTTTGCACCACTGTTGATTTAGGCGAATCCGTTAGCGTTGCAACAATAGAACATGTGATTTCTGCATTGAGCGGATTGGGGATCGACAATGCCTTTATTACCCTGAATGGCCCTGAATGCCCCATTATGGATGGCAGTGCAGCTCCGTTTGTTGATGCGATCGTGGAAAAGGGTCTGCAGGTGCAGGTCGCGATGCGTAAATATATCAAAATAATTCGTACGGTTACAGTGCGCAGTAACGATTCCTTTGCCGCGCTTGAGCCACACAACGGGCGTTCTCTGGATCTGGAAATTGACTTTGACAACAAAGTGATTGGCCGTCAGCGGATGATTTTTGAGTGGACACCGCGAAAATATGTTGAAAACGTCAGCAAGGCACGTACTTTTGGTTTCATGAAGGATGCGCAGGTATTGCGGCAGGCAGGATTTGCCCTTGGCTCCTCGCTTGAAAACTCCATTGCGCTGGAAAATGACAAAATTCTTAATACAACACCCTTGCGCTATGAGGATGAATTTGTTCGGCATAAACTTCTGGACGCAATGGGCGATTTGGCACTCGGGGGAATGCCGCTTTATGGCAAATTCCGCTCTTACAAAGGCGGGCATGCGCTTAACGCACTTGTGTTGTCCAGCCTGTTTGCAAATGAAGCGAATTATGAAATTGTTCTGGCGGATGATTTGCCGTTGGCATTTGACTCACTTGATGACCTGCCACAGAATTTAGAAATCAAATCCTATCTGCGTTCGGTTGGTTAAGCCCAAGCTGGTGCCACAGTTTTGATCCAATTGACATTTAGGCCAGCTTTGTAACAGATAGCGTGCATTGCAGGTGGTGTGATCAATTTTTGCTATTCATTGTTTAAGGAATGTTCGGGTCGTGAAACAAATAAGCCAGACTGTTGCGTTGAATAGAGTTAAACAAGTTGCGGCTCAAATTTTAGGCGTGGTATTTTTTTCCCTCGTACTTGCAGGCTGTAGCGGTTTTAATCTCTTTGGTCCCCCAAAGATTGAGGAAGAAGAAATAATCCCGCCGGAGGAATTGTATACCAGCGCTTTGGCTGACATGGATCGTCAATATTTTGCCACCGCTCTTAGAACTTTGGAAAAGCTGGAAAGACAGCATCCGTATTCCCAGTATGCTGAAAAATCTAAATTGATGACGGTTTATGCAAATTTCCGCACTGGTTCTTATGAAAAGGCAGTGCTGGCATCTGAGCGCTACCTGGCACTTTATCCATCTTCTCCGGAAGTCGACTATATTTTATATCTTCAGGGGACATCCTACTTTGCCCAGATAAAGGATATTACGCGAGATCAAAAACTGGCACAGGATTCAATTGATTCATATCGCAGGCTGATTTCAAACTTCCCAAATTCAGAATATGTTGATGAAAGCCGTGAGAATATGCGCGTTGCATTTGATCAACTTGCCGGCAAAGAAATGTCAGTTGGACGATTTTATCTGGGTAATGGTCAAAATACTGCGGCCATCAACCGTTTCCGTGCGGTTGTTGATAATTACCAAACCTCGTCGCATATTGAGGAGGCGCTTTATCGTTTGACCGAAGGGTACCTGAAGCTGGGCTTGCTTGGTGAAGCACAGTCGGCGGCGGCTGTTCTGGGTTTGAACTATCCCTCCAGTTCCTGGTATAACCTGTCCTTTGAGTTGTTGCAGGAGGTGGGGGCGGAACCGGCGGCGATTGAGGGAACGTCGCTCGATGGTGCGTTGCAACTGGAGCAGAGCTAGTTTTTCAGGAATGTTATACAGTGTTTACTTTTTGTTCCTCAAGCAGATAATATCCCAAACTGTTACGCAGCGCGGTGAGTGAGAGATTCGCCTGTCTGTGCACGATACAATAAACAGGATGAGTTTGCTCCCATGTTAATTGCGCTTTCTGTTCGCAATATTGTTTTGATCGATCGGCTGGATTTGCAATTCGGTGGTGGACTTAGTGTGTTGACCGGGGAAACCGGTGCAGGAAAATCTATTTTGCTTGATGCTTTGACTCTGGCCCTTGGCGGGCGCGGGGATCAAAGCCTGGTGCGCAAGGGCTGTGAAAACGGGCAGGTAAGCGCGGTTTTTGCGTTGGTGGCAGATCATCCTGCGCGAAAAATTTTACAGAATGAGGCAGCGTTGGCCGATTGCCTGGAGGAGAGAGAAGACCTTATTTTGCGGCGAGTTCAATTTAGTGATGGCCGGACCAAAGCATTTGTCAACGACCAGGCAATTTCTGTTCAGTTGCTGAAAAAGATCGGGCGGGAGTTGGTTGAAATTCACGGTCAACATGACGAGCGCGCTTTGGTTGATGTAAATTCTCATCGGGTGTTGCTGGATGCTTTTGGAAAAAATGATGCCGCGCTTGCTTTGGTTGCTGGTGCCTATCGTTCATTGATGGAAACGCAGCAAAAAGTGGACGAGCTGGCGCTGCTAAATTCAAAGGCCGCTACGGAAGAGGAATTTGCGCGTCATGCTGTTGAGGAGCTATCAAATCTGGCCCCTGAAATTGGCGAAGAAGAAAAACTGGCAGATCGGCGGCGTGAACTCATGGCACTTGAACGGGCTGTTGATGACTTGCGTGGTGCTGACGAAATATTGTCCGGTTCCGCTGCCCCTTCATCTTCGTTAACGCCCCTGCTACGTCGCTTGCAGCGCAAGGATGAAGAGGGGGGAGGTATTTTTCTACCACTGATTGAGCGGATTGATGCGGCTTTAATTGCGCTTGATGGCACGCAAGAAGCGCTTGAAGATATCAAACGTGAAATGAATTTGGACCCCTATGAATTGAATGACGTGGAAGAAAGACTATTCGCCTTAAGGGCTATGGCGCGCAAACATCATGTGGGGTGCGACGAGCTTGGGGCAGTGCTGAATAAGTATTCAGCAGACTTGGCCGCACTAAAAACCGGTTCCAGGGATCTGGATGAGTTACGCGCTCAATTGGATGCTATGATGATAAAATATCACCATTCAGCTCGCCTGTTGTCAGCAGCAAGGGAGAAGGTGGCGCGACTTCTGGAAAATTCCATTGGCAAGGAGTTGCCGGACCTTAAACTTGGGTCAGCACGATTCATTGTTGAGCAAAAAATGGATGAAACCCGACTGGCTTTGGCAGGGTATGATCTTGTTAGTTTTCATGTTCAAACCAATCCGGGTACAGAGGCTGGACCAATGCTAAAGGTTGCTTCGGGGGGGGAGCTATCGCGCATATTGTTGGCCCTCAAGGTCGTTTTGGCGGACCGTGCTTCAGCTCCGGTCCTGATATTTGATGAAATTGATACCGGGGTGGGCGGTGCGGTTGCCGATGCCATGGGGCGACGTTTGGAACGCCTTGCAAAGTCTGTTCAGGTTTTGACTGTAACCCATGCGCCACAGGTTGCTGCGCGTGCAAGTCAGCATATGCTGATTGAAAAACTGCTGAGTAAAAATGCACAGGAAGTGCGCACTAATGTTCGGGTATTAAACCAGGAGCAAAGGGGTGAAGAAATTGCGCGCATGCTGGCCGGGGCAGAAATTTCCGATGAAGCGCGGGCCGCTGCAAAGCGTTTAATTGCCGAGGTGGGATAATGGCTAAAAAGCATGTGGCTGACCTCACTGAGGAGGAAGCTGCTGGAGAATTGGCGGTTTTGGCCGATGAAATTGCTTCCCACGACATGGCCTATCATCAGCGCGATGCGCCTGTTATTTCAGATGCGGCCTATGATGCGCTGGTAAGGCGCAATAAATCTATTGAAGCACTATTTCCCCATCTCAGGCGAAAGGATAGTCCTTCAAGGCGTGTTGGGACGGGGGTTGCGGAGGGATTTTCAAAAGTCACCCATTTGGTGCCTATGCTGTCTCTGGGCAATGCTTTTAGTGATTCAGATGTGCGTGAGTTTGTGGCGCGCGGCAGAAGGTTTTTCGGGCAGGAGCAGGGTCTGGAACTGGCCTTTACGGCAGAGCCCAAAATTGACGGCCTGTCCGCATCCCTTCGTTATGAGAACGGTAGATTTGTGCAAGGGGCAACGCGGGGGGATGGAACTACCGGAGAAGATATTACAGCCAACTTGAAGACCATTGCTGATATTCCTCAGGTTTTGAATGGAGATGGGTGGCCGGAAAAAATCGAAATTCGTGGAGAGGTCTACATGACCCATGCGGATTTTGCCAAGTTGAACCGGCGGGCCGAGGAAAGTGGCGGGCAGGTTTACGTGAACCCGCGCAACACCGCTGCAGGGTCATTGCGTCAACTGGACAGTTCGATCACTGCTGCCCGGAATCTGAAGTTTTTTGCCTATGCGTGGGGCTACACTTCGGCACCCTTTGCAAAAACCCAATGGGAGGCGATGGGGCAATTGGGGGCGTGGGGGTTTAGAACCAATCCTCTGACTTTGCGCACGGATAATGTTGAAGATATGTTGGCTCACTATCGCAGCATTGAAGAACAACGGGCCAGCCTTGGCTATGATATTGATGGCGTGGTTTATAAGCTTGATCGTCTGGATTTGCAGGCGCGCTGGGGGTTTGTGGCCCGGGCACCGCGCTGGGCAATTGCCCATAAATTTCCGGCTGAGCAGGCCAGCACAGTGCTTGAGGCGATTGATATTCAGGTGGGGCGTACGGGTGCATTGACGCCGGTGGCGCGTTTGAAACCTGTGACCGTTGGGGGTGTCGTTGTGACGAATGCAACGCTGCACAATGCCGACGAAATTGCTCGTAAGGATGTCCGAATCGGCGACAGCGTGGTGGTGCAGCGCGCGGGGGATGTCATTCCCCAAGTTGTGAAGGTGATTCTGGAAAAGCGGCCAAACTCTTCCATTCCTTATGAGTTTCCTGATATTTGCCCCGTTTGCGGATCTAAAGCGCTGCGGGAAATTAATGAGAATAGCGGCGAAATTGATGTGGTAACGCGTTGCACAGGGGGGCTGATTTGTGAAGCGCAAGCGGTGGAGAAACTCAAGCATTTTGTTTCACGCAGGGCGCTTGATATCGAGGGATTGGGCGACAAGCAGATTGCTACCTTTTATGCAGAGGGGCGGGTGAAACAGCCGGCGGACATATTTTCCC
>JAJRRJ010000043.1 GCA_024279575.1 Alphaproteobacteria bacterium
ATGCCATGGCTGGGATTTCCTGGGTAGCGAAGGGATTTATGCTGAAGGGAGCTCAGCTTATACCGGTATCGGTGGTATCAGGGATGCAATAGATCGCCCTGTGGAACAGATTGCGGCAACTTTGCGCAATTCAACTCACCTGTACACCACTGATCTGATCAGCAATGAGCAAATGGGTCGCATTGCGGCTTTTGTTAGTCGGGGTCAGATTGATGTGGCAAAATATGTGGATATTGAAACACGTACGATGATTGCCGGTGATATCAACCGTGGTCGGGGTATTTTCCAGACTGTTTGTGCTGCCTGTCATGGATTTGACGGTAGACTTCTGGACTGGGGTGACGGTGAATCAAGTAATTTTGTTGGCACTGAAGCCAACGAATTACCTGACGAAGTGTTGCACAAAGTTCTCAGCTCACATCCAGGTGCGGCAATGATTAACTTCCGTGCGTTCCCGGTTGAATATTCCGTTGACGTCGTGGCGTATGCCGCAACTTTACCGGTCGATTAAGACCTGATACTTCTGCCGGGTATTTCGGCGGAGTAAAAATGTAGCCCCGGCCTCTGAAAAATTGGGCCGGGGTATTTTTTTGAGGAACCACATGAAACTGGATTTCAAAAGTGCGCCAACCCTTGAAACTGAACGCCTGATTTTGAGGGAATTCAGGTCGGAGGATTTTGAGGATTTTGCTGAGATGTGGGCCGATCCGGTGGTGGTAAAGCATATATCGGGTGTTGTTTCGACGCGAAATGAAAGCTGGATTCGTCTGATGTCTCATGCAGGAGCGTGGCCCATTAATGGTTTTGGATATTGGATAGTTATTGAGAAAAATAGCGATCGGTTTGTTGGTATTGTCGGGTTTGGGGAAATGAAGCGTGATATTACCCCCAGCATTGAGGGGCAACCTGAGGCGGGCTGGGTGTTGGCGCAATGGGCACATGGGCGCGGGTTTGCAACAGAGGCAATGCAGGGGGCCATGAAATGGGGGCTGAAACAATTTGGGGGAGTTAAGCCGGTGGCGATAATGGACCCCGGTTATGCGCCAACCAGACGAGTGGCACAAAAATGTAATTTTGTGGACAAAGAACTGACTGTTTTCAAAGGAGATTCATGCCTGATTATGGAATATCAGGGTTAAATTTTCCCGTATCATGCATGTTCCTCTCGGCTTTTATCCACCAGTGCTTTATTGAAGTTGGATAAGGCATCCACATGTTTTACCCATCCAATGGGGGTGTTGTCTGGTCCAGAAGTAACAAGAAGGCGGGATTTTCCACTGTTGGAAAAGGCTCTAAGTGCCATTGCTAACGTATCCTTGTCCCTTAACCACATGCGCGTGGGATCAAGAACTGGAACTGGTTCCTCCTTTGTAAATGGAACAAGCAGTTCACGCACAAATACTTGCTTTGCCAAGTGCTCGTGGGGCCCTGCTTCCAGCATGATGCCACGTGCGTATAACTGCCAGAAGAAGAAACTGCGGCCCATAAATGCCTGCGAAACCCCAGTTGAAATTGATACGGCGAGCAAAACAGCAATGGAAAAGGAAAAGCTGCCTGTTAATTCAAATATCATTACTGTGGTTGACACCGGGGCACCCAAAACTGCGGCAGCTACCGCGCCCATGCCAATAATTGCATAAAGGGATGGGGTGGAGGCAAGGTCGGGAAAAAAACTCGAGGCGATGATGCCAAAGGCTGCTCCGGTCATAGCCCCCAGGTAGAGGGAGGGAGAAAATACTCCACCTCCCATGCGCGCACCAAGGGTGATGGCTGTAGCAGCTGATTTTGCAACAATAAGGCCTAATAGAAGTTCTAGTCCAAGGCGATTTGAGATGGCGCTTTCGGTGGCTTCGTATCCCACTCCCAGTACTTCGGGGTAAATCAACGCGATCATTCCGACCAGAAATCCGCCCAGTACAGGGCGCACGACGGTGGGGAAATTGATACGGCGGTTCAACCAGTCTGAACCAATCAGGGAGGCCTGAAAAAAAACAGCAACGATGGCGCATGTCAGCCCAAGCAGGGCAAAAGCCGGCATTTCAAACATGGAAGTGATGTGAAATTCTGGTAGGATAAATATGGGTACATCGCCGAACCAGATTCCTGCCAGAACAAAGGCGACTGCTGCAGCTATCACCAGCGGAACAAAAGCGGCCATGGCAAAGTGCCCCAAGATGACTTCCTGGGCAAAAAGAACGCCCGCGATTGGTGCGTGGAATGATGCCGAAATTGCGGCCGCAACTCCTGCGGCGAGCATGATGCGACGTGCGGAGGGGGGGAGTTCGAATAAGCTGAATAGAGATTTTGCCGCTGCGGCTGCGTAATAAACTACTGGCCCTTCCCGTCCAGCACTGCCCCCTGAACCAAGGGTAACAAGAGCGACAAGGGTAGAAATTGAGGCGTGCTTAAAATTGAATCAGTCGGAACTTTGTGTGCGTTCCTCAATAACATCTGCGACGGCACCGGTGCGTTCGGCTGGGCCCCAGTTTAGTAAAATAATGCCAACAATGAGACCGCCGGTTGTGGGGGCAGCGACAACTATCCACCATGGTAATGTTGCCAGTTTATCCAGGTAGACTTCATTTGTTGTTCCTGTCCAAATCCACTGGATCAATCCAATTGCCTGACGAAAGATGATTGCAACAAGGGCTCCGGCGATACCGGCCAAAAGCGCCATTGCCCACAATTTTGGTTTTTGAAGGCCAAAAAAATTGTCGATGTTGGGTTTGACCCAGTTGTAAACAACCTGAAATAATTTGTTTTGGCGCGTGTCCATGTGTCCTCCAAACGAAGGGGGGGCAAAAAAGTCATCCTTGGCACGAATTGTTAAGTGCTCAAGCGAAAGCGGGCAAGTGAGTTGGTACAAATTTCTAGGATGACGTAGCAAGAAAAATGCTTAAAATCATTTGTATCCTGCGGCGAAAATTTGGATTCGAAAAGCGTGCTGAACAGACTTTACATTGTCGTTGGTATACTGGCGATCTTAATTCTTGGTGCGGCTTTTGTTGTGCCACGGTTGATGGACTGGAATGATTATCGGGCACGGCTTGAAGCGCTGGCGGAAGCCAACCTTGGTACTGACGTCATAATTGGCGGAAAAATTGAGTTCACTTTGTTGCCCCAACCCAAAATTCGATTTGGGAAAACTTTCATTGGGGCTGCGTTTTCTCCCATGTTGGAAATCGATTCAATTGAAGCTGAATTTTCATTAATGGATTTTTTACGCGATCAATTTGTCATTACAAAGCTTGTTTTGCAGTCACCTAAAATAAATTTGGTGATTGATAGTTCCGGTCAATTCAAAATCCCCTTTGAGTTTCCTGAGATTTTTGATGCGGGGAATTTATCCGTTGCCGAAGCACAAATAATTGATGGGTCGATTGAACTCTCAGATGAAAGGGTGGACCAGCGCTGGGCCTACAAAAATTTTAATGGTGAGTTGAGTGTATCGGGTTTGCAGGGGCCTTATGGTCTGAAGGGGATTGGAGAATATCAGAATGCGCCATATTCTATCCGACTTAATTTATCCGGGATCAATTCTGAAAATCAATCGCAGTCTTCATTCTTTGTGCGACCAACTTCGGGGGAGTATTCGCTGGCCGCCGGCGGGATGGTGACTTTTGGAGACATGCCAGAATTTGTCGGGGATGCTGTGTTGCGCAGTTCGCTTTTGTTTTCCGGTGACAATAATGAGTTGCGTGGTGATCTGGTTGTTGCAAGTGAAATTGAAATTAATGCGGATAAAGTCCTTTTTTCTGCTTTTGAAATACAGCCGGATGAAAATATGGCGGGCAGCCGGCTAAGTGGTGCAGCTGTGCTAAATTTAGGAAGCAACGCGAATTTTAATGCAGTTGTTTCAGGAGGTGTTGTTGGATATGCACTTATGGACCTCAGGGAGGAAACCTCCACAGGGCCAATTCCTTTTTTGGACTTTTTAAGTCAATTGCCAGCGCCCTATGTTCCGCAAATTCCAGGGCGTATTGGTGTGGATGTTGCTGAATTGAATGTTCACAATGTGGCTTTGCGCAACGTTCGATTGGACGCAACCAGCGATGGAGAAACATGGTTTTTTGAAAAGTTTCAGGCAACTTTCGCAGGAGCTGGTCAAATCAGTATTGAGGGTCGAGTATCCCAGGATGGAGGCCAGCTGGAATTTGATGGGCAGTTTGGTTTGCAAAGCGCGCGACTTGGGGCATTGGCGCGCTCGTGGAAAGATGTGGACGCTGTCAGCACGCTTCATAATAGTTCCGGGAGTGTTTTTGCGGATGTACGCCTGAATAAGGGTGTGATGTCGATTGAAAATGGCGCCCTTGAAATTGACGATATTGTGCATGACTTTGAGGGGCGCATAACGCTCTCTGATGAGCGTTCGCTTGACGCAAAAATCAGACTTGCCGCCATGGGAGAAAAACAAAGTGAACGGTTGGTTTCTCTGGTTCCCGACATTTCGATAAATTCAGCTTTCGGACAAGTTTTTCCGCATGGAAAAATAGACCTGACATTGGAGCGGGGCTTTTTATTTGGGGTGCAGGCAAACTCTCTGGCCTTAAATGCCAGTTGGAACTCTAGCGGTGTTCAGGTGGAGCGGTTTAGTGCGTTTGAATTTGGTGGTGCACAATTTTCGGTCACCGGGGATTTAGATCACTTAAATGGCGGATCACAAATCACCGGTGGAGGAAGGTTAACTTTGGGAGAGAGCGCACAATCGGGTATTTTGTCCCAGCTTGGAGAGCGGTTTGGAATAGATGACGGGTTTGAGCGGGCGATGGGCCAATTGCTTCCGCTGGACGTGCAATTTGATGTTGGGCCGGTGGATGAAAATACAAATCAAAGGCTCTCTGCTGAAGGTCGATCAGGGGTTTCC
>JAJRRJ010000044.1 GCA_024279575.1 Alphaproteobacteria bacterium
ACAACCATGCGTGACGGCCATCAATCCCTGCTTGCTACCCGCATGCGCACCTATGATATAGCGCGGATTGCTCAGGCCTATTCGCGGGGGATGCCCAATCTGTTTTCACTTGAATGCTGGGGGGGGGCAACGTTTGACGTATCCATGCGGTTTTTGAATGAGGATCCATGGGAGCGGCTAAAGAAAGTGCGTGAGGGTGCACCAAATATCCTCACCCAGATGCTGTTGCGCGGCTCCAACGGGGTGGGATACACTAATTACCCCGATAATGTGGTGCAGTTTTTTGTGGCGCAGGCCGCAAAAGGGGGAGTGGATGTTTTCAGGGTATTTGACTGTCTTAACTGGGTTGAAAACATGCGCGTCTCCATGGATGCGGTGATTGAGGCCAATAAGGTCTGTGAAGGGGTAATCTGTTATACCGGAGATATTCTTGACCCCGACCGGGCCAAATATGATCTGAAATATTATGTTGCTCTGGCGCGGGAGCTGGAGGCGGCGGGGGCCCATGTACTGGGGCTCAAGGATATGGCGGGTTTGCTTAAACCGGCAGCGGCCACCAAGTTGATTTCGACACTTCGACAAGAAACTGATCTGCCAATTCATTTCCATACCCATGATACGTCCGGGGTGGCTTCAGCCACGGTTCTGGCGGCGGTTGAGGCGGGGGTTGATTGTGTGGATGCGGCCATGGATGCGTTTTCAGGCACGACCAGTCAACCATGCCTTGGCTCGCTTGCTGCCGCTCTTAAAGGGGGAGAGCGGGATCCGGGGTTTGATGCTAAAACCATTCGAGAAATCTCTTTTTACTGGGAGGCGGTACGAGCGCAATATCGTGCCTTTGAAAGCGACCTTCGCTCCGGTGCCTCTGAAGTTTATCTGCATGAAATGCCCGGTGGTCAATTTACCAACCTGAAAGAGCAGGCCCGTTCGCTTGGTTTGCAAAGTCGCTGGCATGAGGTGGCTCAAACCTATGCCGACGTTAATCAGATGTTTGGCGACATTGTGAAAGTCACCCCTTCATCTAAAGTTGTGGGGGACATGGCGCTTTCGATGGTGTCTTCGGGGCTAAGTCGTGCAGATGTTGAGGACCCGGATCGTGAAGTTGCGTTCCCTGACTCTGTTGTGGGGTTCTTTGCCGGGGACCTTGGTCAGCCGCCGGGGGGGCTTCCGAAGGTTTTGCAGGAAAAGGTTCTTAAGGGGCGCAAACCGTTAGACAAGCGGCCCGGAGCCTATCTGGAGGCAACCGATATTGAGGGTAAGCGGGCAGAAATTTCTAAAGAACTAGAGGTTGAAATTGATGATTTTCAATTGGCCTCATATCTGATGTATCCCAAGGTTTTTGCCGAATTTGTGCGGGCGCAAAATGTGTTTGGTCCGACCAGTGTTTTGCCAACACCGGTTTATTTTTATGGACTGAGTGATGGGGATGAATTGATGGTGGACCTGTCAAAGGGGTTCACACTGGTCTTGCGCTATCTGGGCCGGGCGGAAACAAATGACAAGGGTATGGTTCGGGTGTTTTTTGAACTTAATGGTCAGCCCCGCAGTGTATTTGTACCTGATCGGCACATGGCGGGGGAAATTGTTGTGCGCGCCAAGGCAGAGGAGGGGAACGTCAAACAAGTGGGTGCACCCATGCCCGGCGTGGTTTCCACTTTGGCGGTAAAAGTTGGCCAACAGGTCACCACGGGGGATGTGCTATTATCCATCGAGGCGATGAAAATGGAAACCGCTATCCATTGTGAGGTGGATGGTGTTGTGGCTGAAATTCTGGCGCATCCGGGTGATCAGGTGGACGCCAAGGATCTTTTGGTGCGGATTGAGTAGAAAAATCTAGTTTCGTCGCGCGCTGCCGTTGATGATCGGCCCATCGTAATCGTTTGTAAAACGGGCCGGGTCGGGCTGATCTGTCGTGCTGTTTTTAGAAAAAACCTCAGCGGGCAGGCGTTTGATAATCCAGTTTGTGGCCAGAGTGACCAGCAATATATCGTCAACCCAGCCCAGAATTAGGAAAAAATCAGGCAATATATCAATCGGGCTGATAAGGTAAAGAGTGACGCCAATCATTACCAGCTTGAGATATAGAGGTGTTTTGGGGTGCAAAAAAGCATGCCACAAAACACCAAGGCGCTGGCGCAAGATCATAAATAGTGAAAGTAACCGGCTCATTGTTAAAATATAGGGGCGTTATTAAAAAGTTCAAGGGAGGCAAACAGAACACAGCATTGCCCGCGCAAAAACCTTAGTTGCATCCAAGAGATGTTTTGCGTAATTGGGGATGAAGCAAGGAGTTTCTTATGGCGCAACCAGCACCACGCAGGAAATCAATCGGGGTTCGTGTTGGCAGTGTCCTGGTGGGGGGCGGTGCGCCCATTGTTGTGCAGTCGATGACCAATACCGATACAGCCGACATTGCAGCAACGGTTGCTCAGGTGAGTGCGTTGCATCGGGCGGGGTCTGAAATTGTTCGGGTTACTGTGGACAAACCCGAGGCGGCGGCGGCGGTGCCCCATATCGTTGAAAAACTGGCAGCACAGGGCATTGAAGTGCCGATTGTCGGAGATTTTCACTATATCGGGCATAAGTTGCTAACCGATCATCCAGCATGCGCAAAAGCACTGGCCAAATATCGGATCAATCCGGGAAATGTGGGGTTCAAGGCCAAACGGGATACGCAGTTTTCAACATTGATTGAACTGGCGCTGCGCCACGACAAACCGGTCAGGATCGGGGTTAATTGGGGGTCGCTGGATCAGGAGCTTTTAACAAAGCTGATGGATGAAAACAACGAATTGCCCAAACCTCATTCCGCAGCACATATTATGCGTGAGACAATTATTCTTTCGGCATTGCTTTCAGCTAAAAGAGCTGAGGAAATTGGCCTGGGGCGAGATAAAATTATTCTGTCGACCAAGGTTTCGGACGTGCAAAACCTCATTAAGGTTTATCAGGATTTGGGCGTGCGTTCTGATTATGCGCTGCATTTGGGATTGACCGAAGCGGGAATGGGAAGCAAGGGCATTGTTGCTTCCTCGGCGGCCATGGGGATTTTACTCCAACAGGGGATTGGCGACACGATACGGGTTTCTTTGACCCCGGAGCCGAATGGGGATCGTACGCTTGAGGTCAAGGTGGCGCGGGAGCTTTTGCAAACCATGGGCTTTCGCCAGTTTGTGCCGGTGGTGGCGGCGTGTCCTGGGTGCGGGCGCACCACCTCAAGCACATTTCAGGTCTTGGCCAAAGAAATTGAGGATCACCTTTTTTCTTCAATGCCGGAATGGAAGGATACCTATCCAGGCGTTGAAAACCTCTCTGTTGCTGTGATGGGTTGTATTGTGAACGGGCCGGGGGAAAGCAAGCATGCCGATATCGGTATTTCTTTACCCGGTACCGGGGAAACACCTGCTGCGCCGGTTTTTATTGAGGGTAAAAAGGTAGCCACTTTGCGCGGGGGCGATGTGGCGGACCAGTTCAAGCAAATGGTGGCTGATTATATTGAGAAAAGGTTTGGAACCTAACTCTCCCGTTCGGCAAAATATTTTGCTGTGGCGCGCAACCCGTCAGCTTCGGGACCAAATACCAGCAGGGCCGTAAGTGCTGAATGGATGGTTTCTCCCAGATGGCGTTCAGCGGCGGACAGGCCGATGCGTGAAACCAGTGTTGGCTTTGAGCGCGCAGCGTCCTTGCGTGTGGCTTTGCCCATTTGTTCGGCGCTGGCGGTGAGGTCTAAAATGTCATCGGCCAGTTGGAAGGCGAGGCCCGCAGCTTTTCCATAGATGGTGAGGGCATCGAGCTGGGGTTTATCAGCTTTGCCAAGCAAGGCACCCATGCGCACGGCAGCACAAATGAGGGCGCCGGTTTTCATATCCTGCATTTGAGATATTTCATCTATGGAAAAACCTCCATTTTCTCCCTCAAGATCCCGGGCCTGCCCCCCGGCCATCCCGCCGGCACCGGCGCCCCTGGCCAATTCAAGCACCAGGTTGGCCCGGATTTGGGGGGCGGGGTGGCACTTTTCTTCAGCCAGCAAAGCAAAGGCGTGGGCTAAAAGCGTGTCGCCAGCCAAAATTGCGGTTGCCTCATCATAGGCCTTGTGAACGGTGGGCTGGCCGCGTCGCAAGTCATCATCATCCATTGCAGGCAGATCGTCATGCACAAGAGAATAACAATGGACCAGCTCAACAGCCAGTGCCGCATTCAAGGTTTGTTTTTCGGGGATGCCGAAAATGTCGGCGGTTTGCATCACCAGTAAAGGGCGCAATCGTTTACCCCCGTTTAGCGCGCCGTGGCGCATGGCTGCAACCAGACGCTCTGGTGCCTCTCCGGGCCCGGACAGGTTTTTAATAGATATGGTGTTGTCCAGGGCCTGTTGAATTGTGTGGGCGAATTCATGGCGTTGAGAAGTAAAGTCAATCATGGGTTTTGCATAGCGGCTCCAAGGGGTGGGCACAAGTGAGGAGGGGAGGCAAAATAAGTTTTGCTCTGGCAATCCATGGGGTGTGTGCATAAGAGACGGGTTCTGGTTTTCATAAAAAAAGCCAAGTCAGAGGTAATAGCGGAGTATGGGAAAAAAGAAGCGGAATTTGTTGGCTGTTTGGGCGCGTCGTGGTTTTGGTGCGCTGGCTTTGATAATGCTTGTTCCGGTGGTGATGGTGCCTCTTTATTGGGTGGTGCAACCGCTATCGGTGCCCATGGTCATGCGCTATGTTTCCGGGGAAAACGTAACGCGGACATGGGTTGATATTGATCAGATTTCCGATCGGCTTAAAGTGTCGGTGATGCTGAGCGAAGATGGTCAGTTTTGTCGTCATTGGGGGGTGGACCTGCGCGCATTGCAAACAGAAATTGAGGCAGTGCTTGAGGGGCGTCCGGCGCGGGGGGCTTCGACTTTAAGTATGCAGGTGGCGCGCAATCTTTTTTTGTGGAACGGACGTTCTTTTGTGCGCAAGGGCCTCGAAATCCCGCTGGCTTTTTATCTGGATCTGGTTTTATCAAAACGCCGGATAATGGAAATTTATCTCAATATCGCAGAATGGGGGCCTGATGGGCAGTTTGGCATAGAAGCGGGCACCCAAAAGGCGTTTGGCGTTGATGCGGGTGCTCTTTCATGGCAAAGGGCGACCCTGATGGCAGTGGCATTACCCAACCCAAACGTCCGTATTCCCGCCCGTCCTTCGTCTGGGTTGTTGGGGGTGGCGCGCACAGTGGAACAACGGGCGAAACGTTTTTCAGAACGTACATATTGTGTGTTTGACAATGGTGTACCACTGTTGGATTAGGGATAAGAAAAACTATAAAAAATCAATGGTGATAAAAGGGTCTAGCCAAGTACGAATTATGCTTGTATAACGCGCGCCGATCCCATAAAAAACTTTTTATGTTGGCCAATAATATCAACTTTGTTTTGTGTGGTGTTTGGGCAATGGCCCCCACCAAAACAAAATGTAAATTTCAGAGAAGATAAATGGCAGTTCCAAAGCGGAAAACCACCCCTTCAAAACGTGGTATGCGTCGTTCAGCGGATGCGTTGGTGCGCCCGACCTATGTTGAGGACAAAGATAGCGGCGAATTGCGTAGTCCCCATCATATCGATCTGAAAACAGGCATGTATCGTGGCCGTCAGGTTCTAAATCCCAAGGATTGATTCCTGTTCTGTTTATAAATGATTATGTTCAAACAGCCGCCTTTTTTCAAAGGGCGGCTGTTTTGTTTTGTGGTTTTGAATTTTAGGGTTAAAAGGATTTATTGATCATATTTGGGGGCCAGCATGACCAACCGCACTGAAAACGATTCCATGGGTGAAATTGAGGTGCCGGGGGGCAAATACTATGGTGCACAAACTGCGCGTTCATTAATGAATTTCAAAATCGGTACCGAGCGGATGCCTATAGAAATTGTGCATGCATTTGGCATTCTTAAAAAAGCGGCGGCGCTGACCAATAATGAATTGGGACTGTTGGATGATGATCTGACTAAGTTGATTTGCCAGGCGGCGGATGAGGTGATTTCGGGTAAACTGGATGATCATTTTCCGCTGGTGGTGTGGCAAACGGGTTCTGGTACACAATCCAATATGAATGTTAACGAGGTGATTTCCAATCGGGCAATTGAGCTTGCAGGTGGTGAAATGGGAAGTAAAACCCCGGTTCACCCCAATGATCATGTGAACAAATCCCAATCCTCCAACGATACGTTTCCCACGGCCATGCATATTGCTGCGGTCAGCCAGATCGAAAGTTATCTGCTGCCGCGGGTTAAACTTTTGCGTGATACGCTGGATGCCAAGGCAAAGGAATATGGGGATGTTGTAAAAATCGGACGAACCCATTTGCAGGATGCAACGCCACTTACCCTTGGTCAGGAAATATCAGGCTGGGTGGCGCAACTGGACCATGCCATGGACGCGATCAGTTTGACCGTTACTCAGCTGCGCGAACTGGCGCTCGGGGGCACCGCTGTGGGGACCGGTCTGAATACACATCCGCTGTATAGCGAACTGGTGGCGGAAAAAATATCTGAACTGTGCGGTCATGAAATGGTCACCGCGCCAAATAAGTTTGCGGTTCTTGCCGCCCATGATGCGTTTGTGGGCACCTCGGGCGCGCTGAAACAACTGGCAGCTGCTGCGATGAAAATTGCCAATGATGTGCGCTGGCTTGCTTCAGGCCCCAGGTGTGGCATTGGGGAGTTGGCATTGCCGGAGAACGAGCCGGGTTCCTCAATTATGCCGGGCAAGGTCAACCCCACTCAGTCTGAAGCGCTGACCATGGTGTGCGCGCAGGTTTTTGGAAATGATGTGAGTATTGGATTTGCCGGTTCGCAAGGCAATTTTGAACTGAATGTGTTCAAGCCGGTGATGGCTCTTAATTTGTTACAGTCCATTCGCCTTCTGGCAGATGGCTGCCAGAGTTTTAATGATAATTGTGCGGTGGGAATTACTCCCATATATGAAAAAATTGACGAATATTTGCATGGTTCCTTGATGCTGGTGACAGCACTCAATAATTCAATCGGGTATGATAATGCGGCAAAGCTGGCCAAATTTGCTCATCAAAACGGCAAAACATTGCGCGAGGCCGCAATGCAGCTTGAAATGCTGAGTGCTGAAGAATTTGACGCGGCGGTTCGCCCTGAAGATATGGTGGGGCCGTTAAAAATATAGAATATAATTGAAGCGCAAGGAGACGTTGCGATGTGGATACCCCCGTTGTTGATAATTCCATTGCTGATTTACAATGCGATTTACTTTGGCCTGATTGGTGGCCAGGGGCTGGCCTGGGCTTCTCCGGTTTTTACTTTTGATATGCCTTCAGGTGCTGTTTTCAGCTTGAGTGTTGGGGACACTCTTATTGTTTTTGCGCTTATGTTATTGTTGTTTGAGGGGGTGCGTGCACGTCGGGCCGCTGGATCCCAATTTGTTGCGCTGTCCGGGTCGGGACTGGTTTTTGTGGTTTATCTGGGTCAGTTTTTTTGGCATCCGGCAGCGTCAACGTCTTTGTTTTTTATCTGCATGGTGATGAGTTTTGTTGATTTTGTTACCCGCATCACCTTTTCATCGCGTGGGTCTGCCGCACATTATTATGAAGACTAGCTATACCTGTCTCCCTAAACATTGGTTTCGTGAGTGAAGCCTGCAGGCATACGCTTGATGGCAACAATGCGTGCCATATTGTAGGCGCGGGTGGCCAATGATACCGGGGCGCGCCGTTTTGGGCGTTGAGAGGCCATGCGGGAGCGTTCGGCGATGAGCTGGCTGACAAATTCAGCCGGGATGGTATTGGTGTTCAGGGATGGTTTTCCCCGTTGGGGGGAAAGAGAAACCGGCAAGTTGGATTTTTTGAGCAGGTTGTCGTTGGCCGGGTCATTGGCTGGCTGTTGTGTCGAATTTGCACGTCCAAAGGTTGGCATTTTCATTTTGAGTCTCTTATCCTGTTTCAAAGCGGGCCAATTGTTTCATTTTGGAACGTTAAGTGTGGCCCTTACCCCTTAAGTGGCAAGGGTTATGCCAGATTGTAAGGTTTTGTTAATAATTCACAGGTGCGGGAGGTTGTTTTTGGCGAATATCGTTAACGGTGGGAGTGAGCTAGAAGTGATCTTTGGCCTGGCGCAGGGCTGCAAATACCCTGGTGGGGTCGTTGGGGCTTACTTTTAGATTTTTAGCGAGCTCAGAACTGTCTGC
>JAJRRJ010000045.1 GCA_024279575.1 Alphaproteobacteria bacterium
ACTTTAATTAGGCCCTTGCCATTTCGACAAAAACCAACTGACTTAACACTAGAGTGCCAAGTAACAATAATTCCTTTCGATTCATCTAATGCCCAAAAGAATGAAAAATATGACCAACTTTCCAGACAATGAACAAAGCAAACCATCAAACTGTCAGGAAAGTGAACTTCTTGGATCATATTGTCTGGATTATTTAATTAGTGACCCCGAGGAACTGGCGCGATTCATGGGGTTATCAGGATATACTCCTCAAACGTTGCGCGATTCGGTGGATACAACCGAACTGCAAACCGCCTTATTGAATTATTTTGTGAGCAATGAAGCCGCGCTTTTGGCCATGTGTGCCAATGCAGGCATTCCTACCGCCCGCCTCATGCGGTGCTGGGGTCTGACAAATGCACATATCTAACCTAAACTGTTAAGTTATGGATATTATCTCTCACCTTTGCCGTGACTGCCTTCAAGATTTTGACAACCCCACAAAACTCAAGCGCTGTTCAAACTGCGCCTCCACAAGAATTATCGCGCACAAAGAGCTAAAAAGTCTGGCAATTTCACATATTGATTGTGATGCTTATTTCGCGGCTATCGAAAAACGAGACAATCCAGGCCTTTTGGACAAACCCGTTATTATTGGCGGTGAAAAACGCGGCGTTGTGTCGACCTGTTGCTATATCGCGCGCATGAGTGGCGTGCGTTCCGCCATGCCCATGTTTACCGCAAAAAAGAAATGCCCGAACGCGGTAATTATCAAACCGCGCATGGCTGAATATATAAAAACCAGCAAAGAAATCCGCGCAAAAATGCAAGCCCTGTCGCCCCTTGTAGAGCCGCTTTCCATTGATGAAGCGTTCGTTGATCTAAATGGCACACAGGCACTGCATAAGTCATTTCCAGCAAGAACTCTGGCAAAGTTTGCCAATGAAGTTGAAAGTGAAATCGGCATTTCTGTTTCCATTGGGCTTTCCCACAACAAGTTTCTGGCAAAAATTGCTTCTGATCTGGACAAACCCCGCGGCATGGCCTTGATCGGAGAAGAGGAGACATTAGAATTTCTTGCCAAAAAGCCCATTTCAATCATCTACGGGGTAGGAAAGGTATTCACTCAGACACTTAAAAAAGATGGTTTCATCAATATCGGGCAGTTGCAAAACCATGACCCTGACGACCTGGCCAAACGGTATGGCGAAATGGGCGTTCGGCTCGCACGTCTGAGCCGGGGAATAGACAATCGTAGTTTTTCCCCCACGTCGGCCAAGGCAAAATCCATCTCCAATGAAACCACTTTTTTTGACGACAAATCACAACTGAGCGACCTTTCAGCAACATTGCTTGCCCTGTGCGAGCAGGTATCTGCGCGCATGAAAAAGCAGGACGTTGTTGCGCACACGGTTACCTTGAAACTTAAAACTGCCGATTTCAAATCCCGCACCCGCGCCAAATATCTCTCCCTGCCCACTCAATTGGCCCACGTTATGTATGAAACAGCATTTCACCTGTTGCAAAAGGAAACTGATGGCACACCATTTCGCCTGATCGGGGTTGGCATGAGCGCCTTTGACGAACATGGCGCAGAGGACCCTGTTGACCTGTTTGAGCCACAAATTGCGCGCAACGCCGCAGCAGAACGCGCAATGGACAAAGTTCGCGACAAATTTGGCACCGATGCAGTTGTCAGAGGCAAACTTTACCGGCAAAAGAGACGTATAGAAAATGAAAAACCCCAGAGCAAAAAACCTAACGGAAAATGAAAATGACTAATTCAAATGCTGAATCACCAGGTCAACGCCTTGCAACCCTGGGCATCACCTTACCAACACCTGCTGCACCTGCCGCCGCCTATGTCCCTGTGGTCCGCACAGGAAACCTGCTATATGTTTCAGGGCAACTCTCCATTATTGAGGGCAAACTGATCAAAGGCTGCTTAGGTAAGAATATAAGCATTGAGGAGGCCCAAATTGGCGCACGCCATGCCGCACTTGGAGTTTTGGCGCAAATTGTCACCAACGCCAATACACCGCTGGAAACCATTGTCAGGATAGTCAAACTCACCATCTTTGTTGCCAGCACCCCTGATTTTGATCAGCAACATATTGTCGCAAATGGCGGATCTGAAATTCTGGCGGAAATATTGGGCGAAAAAGGCCAGCATGCGCGCGCCGCTTTCGGCGTTGCCTCCATCCCAATGGGCGCCGCGGTCGAAATTGAAGCAATTGTGGAAATCGCTCAGTGACAAAAATGGACGAAATTCTGAAATACCCGATTGCCCACCGCGGACTGCACGATCGCGACAAAGGGGTCATCGAGAACTCAAAAACCGCCTTTGCCAACGCAATCAAGGCAGGATTTGGCATAGAATGTGATCTGCAATTAAGCGGCGATGGCATTCCCATGGTATTTCACGATGCCCAATTAGATCGATTAACCCGACAGATCGGAAAAGTTTCTTCCCTGAGCGCGGGGCAAATTGGCCATATTAAACTAACGTCCAGCAAACGTGGCGACACACCGCAAACATTTTCTGAATTTTTAACACAAGTCGATGGCGCAGTTCCGGTTGTTGTCGAACTCAAAAAGCAAAACGATGGGCACAATCAACAATTGGCAAGTGCCGCAGTGGAAGTGGCAAAAAACTATACAGGGCCGATTGTTTTCAAATCATTTTATCCCGGAATTTTATCCAGCGTACGCGCCGCCGGATTTACCGGACCCATCGGAATTATTGTCACAAAAATCACCCCGGACAATGACCATTTCAAAGAGTTGAGCATTGTCGAGCGCATTATTGTGCACAATCTTTTGCACTATCCGCAAAGCCGTTTTGACTTCATTTCTGCAAACTATAAAGCGCTGCATCTTCCTGCAATCCGTTTCCTGAGAAAACTGGGCTTCCCTGTTATGACATGGACCATAAGTTCGTTTGAAATCGCACAAAAAACCCGTGGTCACGCCGATCAGTTGGTTTTTGAAAATTATTTGCCCTATCGTGCCTCAAGGTGAAATTTCAGCCACAATCCACAATAGTACCGCCTCCGTGGAAGCTGAGGTGTGGAACCAACTGGCACGTATGTCAGACAACAAAAACGCCAATCCTTTTTTAAGCCATGCATTCTTTTTAGCCCTTGAACAATCAGGCAGCGCCATCGCTCAAACAGGCTGGTACCCTCAACATATTTTGTTAACAAAAGAGAACAAACCGGTAGCACTCATGCCGCTTTTTCTAAAACCCCATTCACAAGGGGAATATGTATTTGACCACGCCTGGGCAGATGCTTTTGAACGTGCCGGAGGAAATTACTATCCAAAACTTCAGGCCAGCATTCCATTTACCCCCGTTACATCACATAAGTTGCTTGTTCCCTCGAACGACATAGAATTGAAAATAGCGCTTCTGGATACCGCCCGCCAATTGGCGGACCAGCTGAACATTTCCTCAATTCATGCAACATTTGTTACCAAAGAGGAGGAGAAACTGGCGCATCAATGCGGGTGGTTGACCCGCATCGACACCCAGTTTCATTGGCAAAACAAGGACTATACCTGTTTTGATGATTTTCTCAAAACGCTGCCCTCACGCCGCAGAAAAACCATCCTGCGGGAACGAAAAAATGTGCTGGACGATAATATCTCAATCAGGTGGTTGCAAGGAAACTCCATAACGGAAAAACACTGGGACAGGTTTTTTGAGTTTTATCAGGATACCGGTGATAAAAAGTGGGGCACCCCCTATCTCACCCGTACATTTTTCAAACAAATTGCACAAAGTATGCCCAGGAACTTAGTTTTGATTTTGGCAGAAAAGAACGGAAACCCTGTTGCTGGAGCACTGAACTTTTTATCGGGAGACACCCTTTTTGGCCGGTATTGGGGCTGCTCTGAAGATGTAGCATTTTTACATTTTGAGATCTGTTACTATCAGGCGATCGACTATGCAATCCAACACAAATTAAAAACCGTTGAAGCCGGTGCCCAGGGAGGACACAAGTTGTCGCGTGGATATGAACCCGTTTTTACGCGCTCAATTCACTGGATACAAAACCCCGGATTGCGTCAGGCAGTGGAAAATGTCCTCTCCCATGAACGTGAAGCAGTGCAAGAGGATCATGTAATTCTTCAAAAAGCTGCGCCTTTCAAAGTCACCTCAAACAATCCATAATGCTAATAAGGAGATATTCAACATGAGCGCTTATGACCCGGATAATATTTTTGCCAAAATTCTTAGAAACGAAATTCCAAGTGTTGAAATCTTCCAGAATAAAAATTCTTTGGCCATTATGGATGCATTTCCACAAAGCAAAGGTCACGCCCTGCTAATTCCCACAGCCCCATCTCGCAACCTGCTTGACGCCGATCCTAAACACCTAGGGCTTGTCATTAAGGATGTCCAAAAACTCGCAATCGCCAGCAAAGCCGCATTTAATGCAGACGGTGTTCGTGTGGCCCAATTTAACGAAGCCTCAGCAGGACAAACGGTTTTCCACCTGCACTTTCACATTATACCCGCATTTGAGGGTGTCCACTTGGCACCCCACGCATCACAAATGGCAGATATGGACGAATTAACCGCCCACGCCGAACTTTTGCGCGCGCATCTCTCCTGACCCTCTGCATAATCAAACGAAATTAAGTGCCGGATTTTGAGAGCTATTCCTTAGATTTCTCTGCGGATTTCTCTGTCGGTTTTTCCGTAGATTTCTCTGTCGGTTTTTGTTTTGCTTGAACCTTGCGCTTTTTGATGATTTTTGGCCCGGAAATCGCCTTGGGTCGCGCTGGTGTCGGCGGTAATGCGATTAATTCCAACTGTGCATCAGCCCCCTCACCCACGACCGCAACATTTACCGACCCCCCTTTGGTCAGAGGCCCAAACAAAACCTCTTCAGCCAGCGGCTTTTTCACATATTCCTGAATAACCCGCGCCAACGGGCGAGCCCCCATGGTTTCATTATATCCACGATCCGCCAGCCAATCCGCCGCCTCTTTGCTCAAAGAAATGGTCACGTTGCGTTCAGCCAACTGTGTTTCCAGCTGTAAAATGAATTTCTCCACAATCCGATGAACCACATTTCGTGGCAAAGGATTAAACGATACAATCGCATCCAGCCGATTGCGAAACTCAGGGCTAAACATCCGATTGATTGCATCTTCATCGTCCCCTGCCTGTCGAGTACGACCAAACCCAATAGGCGCTTTCGCCAATTCCGCCGCCCCCACATTTGATGTCATGATCAAAATGACATTGCGAAAATCAACGGATTTGCCATTGTTATCGGTGAGTTTGCCATGATCCATCACCTGCAACAAAACATTGAACAGATCCGGGTGGGCTTTTTCCACCTCATCCAGAAGCACAACACAATGGGGGTTTTGATCAACGCCTTCAGTGAGCAGTCCCCCCTGATCAAACCCGACATACCCCGGAGGCGCGCCAATCAAACGCGAAACCGCATGCCGCTCCATATATTCGGACATATCAAATCGTAACACTTCAACGCCCAGAGTATCGGCTAACTGCCGTGCCATTTCAGTTTTGCCAACACCGGTTGGGCCAGTGAACAAGTACGAACCAATCGGTTTTTCCGGTTCACGCAATCCAGCACGCGCCAACTTGATTGCCGAAGAAAGCGCCTCAATGGCGGAATCCTGACCAAACACAACCCGCTTCAAATTGGTTTCCAGATTAGCCAGCAGCTCCGCATCTGAACGTGATACAGAACGCGGTGGAATCCGGGCGATACTGGCAATTGTCGTTTCAATATCGCTAGTGCCCAAAACCTTTTTCCGTTTGTCACTGGGCAACAGCATCTGCGCCGCGCCAGCCTCATCCACCACATCAATTGCCTTATCCGGCAGTTTTCGATCGTTAATATATCTGGCGGAAAGCTCCACTGCAGCTTTAAGCGCATCATTGGTGTATTTGACCTTATGAAATTCCTCAAAATACGGCTTTAGACCACGCATAATTTCAATGGTGTCAGGAATACTTGGCTCCGCCACATCAATTTTCTGAAACCTGCGCACCAGCGCCCGGTCCTTTTCAAAAAACTGACGGAACTCTTTGTAAGTTGTTGAACCAATGCAGCGAATTTCACCTGACGCCAACGCAGGCTTAAGCAGGTTTGAGGCATCCATTGCGCCCCCGGAAGTCGAGCCGGCACCAATAATCGTATGAATTTCATCAATAAATAAAATCACATCAGGCCGCTTCTCAAGCTCCTTCATCACCGACTTAAGACGCTCTTCAAAATCCCCTCGATAACGGGTGCCGGCAAGTAGCGCGCCCATATCCAACGAATGAATTTCAACGTCCTTTAGAACCTCGGGTACCGCACCCTCGGTAATTTTCCGAGCAAGGCCCTCAGCTATGGCAGTTTTTCCCACCCCCGCCTCCCCCACATAGAGCGGGTTGTTTTTTGAGCGTCGACAAAGAACCTGAATAGTACGATTTAACTCGGACTCTCGACCGATCAAAGGATCAATCTTACCATCCATGGCCTTTTTATTGAGGTTGACGCAGAATTCAGCCAAAGCCGATTTTTTTTCTGCAGGTTGACCATCGTCCCCCAGTGCATCCTCACTAATTTCACTCAACTCAATTTCAGCAAAACTCCCGGCACGCGTAATACCATGGGAAATAAAGTTCACCGCATCCAGGCGCGTCATGTCCTGTTGTTCAAGGAAATAGGCGGCGTGACTTTCCCGTTCTGCAAAAATTGCAACCAACACATTCGCTCCGCTCACCTCATCGCGCTGGGAGGACTGAACGTGGATAACCGCCCGTTGAATAACTCGCTGAAAAGCAGCCGTATATCGCGTTTCCTTAACGTCCGGATTTTTGAGGTTTTCAAGCTCTTCATCAAGAAATGTAAGCAATGCCTGCCGCAAATCCATGAGATTTACTTCACACGCTGACAAGACAAGAAGCGCCTCGCGATCATCCATTAACGCCAGCAAAAGGTGCTCAAGAGTTGCAAACTCATGACTTCTCTCGCGCGCATACCCCATAGCTGTATGCAGTGTTTTTTCCAGGTCCGATGAGAAAGATGGCATTGATTTTGCGCTCCGCTACTTTTTTTCCATCACACATTGTAACGGATGCTGGGCCTTTTGGGCTGCATCCATTACCAGCATGACTTTTGTTTCAGCCACCTCATATGGGTAGACCCCGCACTCGCCCACATTATTCAAATGGACATGCATCATAATTTTTTGTGCCTCAGAACTACTCAGGTTAAAAATATCCTGCAAAATTATGACTACAAATTCTTGCGGTGTAAAATCATCATTAAGCAGTAACACCCGGTACAAGTTGGGCCGTTTGGTTTTTTCACGAACCTTTGTCGCAACACCAACATTGGCCCCATCTTCCCCCTCATCACCGTTTTCAGACTGCATAACAGGCACGCCCACTAAGCCATCACCCCAACCTGTAAAATTTATTTCCTCAACCATCGTCTTTCAATTCAATATTTTGGTTTTCAATTCACCCGCCTAATGTAGGGCATTTACAAAATTTGTTAAGGGGGCGGTATGGCATTAGTGTGCTCTTTTCAAAGCATTGAGCATTTATCCAAAAATTAGTTCAAATTTTTACAAGTTCGTAACGGCTGATACCTATCTTGCATCCAAGTAATTAGGGAACAGCGCCGAATTTGGGGCGCGCTTTTCCTAAGAAATTGTTGAGTACGGGTTGCGTATTGCCCGATTGAGTTGAGTTGGAGTAAGGGCATTGTCCCCACACGTTTCGCCCCCCCGGGCCAATCCATGCCTGTGCATAAAACCATTGCGTGCAATTTTTACCGCTTTGCTGACCTTTCTGATTGTGACATCGTTCTTAATGCCATCAGCGCGTGCAGACGTGCCAAGAGCGTATGCCGGGATCGTCATTGACGCAAAAACCGGAAATACATTATATTCATATGCCGCTGACTCAGCGCGTTATCCCGCATCAGTCACCAAAGTTATGACGCTGTACGTATTGTTCCAGGAACTGGAAGCGGGGCGTTTGTCCCTTTCCACACGAATGAAAGTTTCCAGATATGCATCCCAGGCGGTGCCAACGAAATTACATTTGCGCGCTGGCAGAACCATTAAAGTTGAAGATGCAATCAAGGCGCTTGTGACATTATCTGCAAATGACGTGGCCCGCGTTATTGCCGAACACATTTCTGGCAGCGAGGCAGAATTTGCCCGCAGAATGACGCGAACCGCCCGCGCCCTTGGCATGTCGCGCACGACATACGCGAACGCTTCAGGTTTGCCCAACTCTCGCCAGGTTACAACGGTGCGCGATCAGGCGCGCCTTGGCATGGCCGTGTTCCAGCACTTCCCAAAATATTACGAATATTTCCAGACCCGCCGGTTCACCTATGGCGGGCGCACCTATGGCAACCACAACAAATTGTTGGGGGAAGGTGGCGTTGATGGAATCAAAACCGGATATATTCGTGCCTCCGGCTTTAACCTTCTTACCGCCGCCCGCCGCAACAACCGGCACATTGTTGTTGTCGGGTTCGGGTTTAATTCAGGCGCGGCACGCAATGCAAAGGTGCGTGAACTCATTTCGCGTTACATGAACCGCGGCAGGCGTGGCAGCTATTGGCAACAGGCCTCCATTCCTAAAGTAGGTCCTCAGGGAAACTCAAATTCATTTGCTGTGGCTCAAAACACGCCCGTAACGCCGGCACCCCGCCCGGCAAACCGTCAGCTTATCGTTTCCGACACTCCCCAACCAGGTGCTGTCATGGTGGCTTCCCAGGCGCCGGTAAACCAGCCTGTACCAACCATCCCTCCCGTTTTGCCGGCACCTCGCATCACTACCCGCACCGACCAGGCTTCACCAGTTACCCTGGCCGTAACAACTCCACCAACACAGCTAATTCCCGCCACCGCCATTCAAGCAACAGCGTTGATTGTTCCCACCCGGCGCACCGCCCCACAACCCCTTGATGTTATCGGTGCATGGCTCACGGAAAATTTCACTTTGGGATCAAGTGCAACCGGATCACTGCAAAACAGCGGCGTTGCCACCCTTCGCCCCCCCGCCAATATCGGCGAGCCAAGCAACCAGGCCGATAATCAAGCCATTGATTTGATGACGTCAGGCAGTATTGACCCACCCGCCCCAACAACCACTCCACAAGTCACCCCACAAATCGCCCCTGTATGGGTCGTGCAAATTGGCGCGCCCCCAACACAACAAGCTGCCCAGTCTATGTTGCAAAGCGCAACACAACGCATAACAGCGCTGGGCAATTTCAGGCCCTATGTGGAAGAATTCAACAAGACGGGGCAAACATTTTTCCGCGCACGATTTACCGGCTTTGCCGAACGGGCGCACGCCATTTCCATGTGTGAAGAGATTAAACAGAATAATATGAGCTGCCTGGCCGTCCAAAGCTAAAGGAAGCCGTTTTTAAGGGAAGCAAGTTTGGTGCATTTGAGTAACAGGAGTAGCCCCAAGTGAGCAATATAAACAAACCAATCGTGACAATCGATGTCACAGGTCAAAATTCATTGACGGATCTGGCAGACTTTGTTGGAAAAACTGCAATGCCCAGAAAGCACCGCAGTAAATTTTGGGACGCCTACAAGTCCGCGACCCAAAGCAAATCAGCAGGCAATCAGCCACGGCGTGTATCTGACCTTTTGGGAACCGTGTTGGCGATTTCGGCCAGAACACGACGCATCGTTGCCCCCAGAACCAAAGTTGAACTTGACGTTTTTGCCCCAAACGGCAATCGCGCTGTTCAACTCATCATTGGATATCGCGATTAGTAACGGCAAAAAACTGTTTTAGAAGTGTTACTTATTGGATTTAGGCCGCATGTGCCCAAAAACCAACGGTCCCTCTTCTATTGATTTTGACCAGGATTCACGCGCCATTGCACGGTTTTTCATGCGCCTTGAAACAGGTAGATTCAGCGCAGCAACAAGGTTTTTATATTCTTTATGGGCGCCTAGATGCGAGACAGTCGCCATTCCACCCAAAGCAGGATCATCCAGTGGGTCAAACACAGTCATCCCAATCGGAAATAACGATCTGAATATAACCCGTTCACCAATGCCGTCCGCCACTCTGGCCCCAAGCCGCATGGCCAATTGCTCAATTCCTGATTGAACAAGCCGCATGTTGCGCGATGAAAGCATCGAAATTCTGTTGCGCGCCAATACCCAGTCAATTGTCTGCCCGTCAATAGACAGTCGCTCCTTGCGCGCCCTTTGCACCAGCCGCGCATAGTGGCTTAGTTCACGCGGCTCCCCGGTAATGGGGTCGACATGGGCCAACACATCCAGATCAATCAGACTGTCATTAAGGGGCGTAATCAACGTATCCGCCATGGAATGGGCGAGGCGCGTCAGATTAGTATCGAATCCGGGAGTATCAATAATCAAAAAATCAAAATCTTCTTCAACCTCAGCAACCGCCAGATTGAACACATCAAATTCTAGCTTCTGGTTGGTGGCCACAGAATCTCCACGCGAAAGAGGCAGTCTGTAATGGGTGGTTTGAGGAACATTCAGGGAGTGCGATTTAGACCAGTCCCGCCTGTTGCGAACATAATGAGTTAAAGTTTGCTGGCGCGAATCCACATCAATTGTTGCGACCCGATAGCCCGCATAAAGCAGAAAAATCGCCAAGTGAAATGCTGTAGTTGACTTCCCGGAGCCACCCTTTTCATTTCCCAAAACAATTACATGTGCGCTGCCTGAATTCATACGTTGCTCCGTCAGGACCATTAAATTGGCCTGTCCCTCACCCCAAACATACATCGCACTTAAAAACAGAAACAAGTGACTTGTTCAAAGCATCGGGTTAATTGCTTAACGGCTATTCAAAAGCCAATTATATCAATCCAAGCGCGGCCAGTTCCACAGCCAATTCGGCGTCATTGCGATTTCCATCTCCTTCTCCCAGATCCCCCGGAGCATCGCCATCGGCAAGGTAACGCCACCCCTGAAACGCTCGTTTGGGATTGGGGATTGTGCGAATAAGTTGAGGTTTCATGATGATATCACAACAATTGCGTCCCTCCTCATCAACCTCTTGGGCAAGGTCCACAATACTCTGCCGACACCGTATAGCGCCCTTTATTACCCAATAAAGCGACCCCTGCCCGACAATTTCCTCCCTGCGTTTGGGGCGCATGCGCGTACGATGCAGATGGAACTCCCCGTTTTGCCCGGCAATTTTTACACATCGGGATTGTCGGTAATGCTCAAGCTCATCGACTGAAGAAATTCCCACACATAGCTTGATCATATGCAACATTATTTTGAAGCCTGAATAAAATCAATTTCATCCTGTTGCACCACCCACGTCTCAGCGTTTGCCGCAGCCTCCCACTCCCCATATGCCCGGAGCGCATAAATTGCAGCAAAATAGTTTTCCAACGCTTGCGAACTTTTTATGCCATAGGTTTTTATTCGGCTGGCGACGGGTGCAAACATCGCATCGGCAGCACAAAATTCCCCAAACAAAAATGGCCCCCTGAATCGTTTTAACAAAGGAACCAGCAAATTTTCCAGCTCCTGCATATCAGAAGCAATTTCAGTTTCATCAATCCGCCCGGGGAAATCCCCCCGCATATTCATCGGTGCAGCGTTTCGCAATGCACTAAACCCCCCATGCATGCGCGCCGAACAAACCCGCGCCAATGCGCGTTGCTCCATTTCTGCAGGCCAGATGCCGCGACGAGGAAACCTGTCCGCCAGATATTCTATAATGGCAATAGTTTCATCAATCACCAGCTCTCCCTCTATCAGAACCGGCACAAAGCCTGAGGGCGTACGCTCCAGCAGATTCTGCTTCCAGTATTCGCCATTGAGCAACAAAATTGCTTCATCAAACTCAATATTAAAATGTCGCAAAACCAGCCACGGGCGCAGCGACCAGGACGAATAATTCTTATTTCCAATCAATAGCTTCATCTGAATATCCAATAAAAAAGCGCCCGAAACGGACGCTTTTTCTTAACAGCAATTGATAGGCTCACGCCAGTCAACTTATGAAAAACTCAAATACCTGAGAATGCAGAAATCAAAAACCCCAGACCAATTAGTCCGGTAAAAGTCCAGGCGGCCGTTCGCCAACAAATAGTCTTCGCTTGAGCGGGCATACAGTATTCCTTGATATCAGGTGAATGAACTTGCCCCCAAAACAGACAAGACCGAGCGTTTGTTAACGGCTCATTAAACAATTGAATTGCCCATGGCAATCACAATCTTTTTTCAGTGGATAACTTTGACTTTCACACGAAAAATCAGGCCAACCCGAACCATTTCGCAGCCAAACCTAAAAACACGAAAAAACCAACTACGTCAGTAACAGTTGTTACAAAAGCACTTGAAGCAATTGCGGGGTCAGCACCAAACTTACTCAACCCCAGAGGAATAAGAATGCCGGACAAACCGGCGGCCAGCATGTTAACAACCATTGCAATTCCGATGACGACACCCAGCGCAAAGCTGGAAAACCAGATGGCTGTAACCACACCCGTTATAATTGCAAAAATCACACCATTGACCAGCCCCACCAACGTCTCACGCACAATCAGTCGACGAAAATTGAATTGATCCAGATCCTGCGTTGAAATGGCCAGCACAGTTACCGTCATTGCCTGAATACCTGCATTGCCACCCATGGAGGCAACAATGGGCATCAAAACCGCCAGTGCCACCATCTGCTGCAATGTCGCATCAAACATGCCAATGACCACAGAAGCAAAAATTGCCGTCACAAGATTTACCCCAAGCCAGGTAACACGCGAACGCACCGCATCCCACACCCCCCCGGAAACCTCAGCCGCCCCAACCCCGGCAAGGTGAAGAATATCCTCTTCTGCTTCCTGATGGATAACATCAACAATATCATCAATGGTCAAAACACCCACCAGCCTGTTGGTCTCATCAACCACACCAACTTCCACCAGATCGAACCGCTCAAAAACCCGCGCGGCATCCTCCTGATCTTCCATTGCGTTTATTTCAATGACTTCCTCAAGCATAATTTGGGAAACAAGTACTTCCCGTTCAACACGAAGAAATTTATCAAGGGGCACGGTGCCGATCAGGGTATATGCCGGATCAACCACATAAAGCTGGTGAAACTCCTCCGGCAAATCCTCTTCCTTACGCAAATAATCAATTGTCTGGCCCACATTCCAGAATGGTGGAATTGCGATAAACTCACAATGCATCCGCCGTCCCGCAGAATCCTCGGGAAAATCCAGAGAACGCTTGAGCGACAGTCTTTCAAAGTCGGGGACCAGAGCCAGAATGGCCTCCCGATCCACCTCCTCAATATCCTCAAGAATGAAAACCGCATCATCATTGTCGATGCTGGATACGCCACGCGCCACATCAGAATTTGGAAGTTGATCAATCAGTTCAACCCGCACAACTTCATCAACTTCTGTTAGCGAAGAATAGTCAAAACTATCCCCCAGATATTTGACCAGTGCCAGCCTTTGTGAACTATTCAAGGCCTCAAGAACATCCCCGGCATCGGCCTCAGATAACGGTGCGAGTTTTTCCCGCAAGTCCATTTCCGCCCCCGCCTCAATCAGAGCGCTTACCTCTTCAATCCACTTGGCATCCAGGCGTCCTTCGTCGTCCAGCCAATCAGAATGGCGGGGGCGAATGGCGTGAGATGTTAAGCTGTCCAGGGGGTAATTCATAAAAAATCCGGTACTCACTCAAAGCAGATTACCAAAAATCCGCTCATTATCTGAAATAATGGCTACCCATTGCATTCTTTGTTTAGCGGAAAAATGTCAACATTCGTTCAAAATAATTGCAACGCAACATCGGCTGGAATGTACAACGCAACAAAAAAGGCCCCGCCAATGGCCGGGCCTTTGAATAATTATAGCAATCCGTATTATTTATTTTTGCGGTTTTCAATCAGATCATCAACCACTCCGGGATCCGCCAGCGTCGAGGTATCCCCAAGGTTGGAAAAGTCATCCGCTGCAACTTTACGCAAAATTCTACGCATAATTTTGCCAGACCGGGTTTTGGGTAAACCAGGTGCGAACTGAATAAAGTCCGGCGTACAAATTGGCCCGATCTCCTGGCGCACATGCATTTTAAGGTCCTTTTCCAGTGCTTGCGTCGGCTCAACTCCACTCATCAAAGTTACATAGCAGTAAATCCCCTGCCCCTTGATATCGTGAGGATAGCCCACCACCGCAGCCTCTGAAACTTTAGGGTGAGATACCAGCGCACTCTCAATTTCTGCTGTACCCATGCGGTGACCTGATACGTTCAGCACATCATCCACACGACCCGTAATCCAGTAATAACCATCGCTGTCCCGACGACACCCGTCATCGGAAAAATAAAAGCCCTTATATTGTTCAAAATAGGTTGAGATAAATCGCTCGTGATCCCCATAGACCGTGCGCATTTGCCCAGGCCACGAATCACGAATTGCCAGAACCCCTTCTGCCTCCATAGTAGTGATTTCCTTACCCGTTTCAGGGTCTAGAACCACCGGTTGAATACCAAAAAATGGTTTGCTGGCCGACCCCGGTTTTGTTGGCGTCGCGGCGGGGAAAGCGGTAATCATTGAGCCGCCGGTTTCCGTTTGCCACCAGCTGTCAATAACCACACAATTGGAGTGGCCGACCTTTTCATAATACCATTTCCACGCCTCAGGATTAATTGGCTCCCCCACGGTCCCAATAACCTTTAGTGAAGACAAATCAGCTTTCTCGACAAACTCATCCCCCGCGCCCATCAATGCGCGAATGGCAGTTGGAGCCGAATGGAAAATATTGATCTTGTACTTGTCCACAACATTCCAGAAGCGCGATGCATCAGGATATGTGGGCACACCTTCAAACATGACTGTTGTGGCCCCGTTGGCCAAAGGCCCATAAACCACATAAGAATGCCCGGTAACCCAACCAATATCCGCCGTGCACCAGTAGACTTCCCCCTGATGATAATCAAAGTTCATCTGTTGCGCCAAAGAGGCATAGGTGAGGTACCCGCCCGAGGTGTGTAAAACACCCTTGGGTTTCCCCGTTGAGCCGGAAGTATAAAGAATAAAAAGAGGGTCTTCAGCATTCATCACTTCAGGCTCACAAACGTCTTCCACCCCCTCCAGGGCATCGTTGAGCCAGACGTCACGCCCAGCAGCCATAGCAATATCGCCGCCGGTATTTTCTACCACCAGCACTTTTGAAACATCCCCTCCCTTTTCCAATGCGGCATCCACATTGGCCTTGAGGGGAATTGTTTTGCCCGCGCGCCGTCCCTCGTCCGCAGTAATGACAAATTCGGAATTACAATTCACGATACGTCCCGACAATGCTTCTGGGGAAAATCCGGCAAAAACCACAGAATGAACAGCCCCGATACGCGCACAAGCCAACATGGCAAACGCCGCCTCAGGGATCATAGGCAGGTAAATAGTAACACGATCACCCTTTTTGACACCAATGCTTTTGAGAACATTGGCAAGCCTGGAAACACTTTTGTGCAACTCGTTATAGGTAATTATTCGAGAGGGATCACTTGGTTCATCGGGTTCCCAGATAATCGCAGTTTTATCCCCAAGCGCTTCGAGATGCCGGTCAATACAGTTTGCGCAAACGTTAAGTTCACCATCCTCAAACCACTTGATTGAAACATCGGGATATTGAAAAGTAGTGTTTTTTACTTTGGTAAACGGCGTAATCCAGTCCAAACGCAACGCCATCTCGCCCCAAAACCCATCAGGGTCGAAAATAGAGCGCGCATACATCTCCTCATATTGCGCCGCCGTGACCAGAGTGTTTTCAACAATGCTTGCAGGTGGGTTGTAAATCTTGCGTTCCATTTCCCGTATGTCCTCAGATTTTAGGCCGTTGTCGTTCAGGGCAACGCGCGCTGCTTATTAAAGTCTTGAATCAGATAGCCAGATATTCATGCCGAAGTTGTTCATTTTCAAGCACTTCTTTTGCAGTCCCAGAGAAAGCAACTTCTCCCGTGTCCAGAATAACCGCGTGATCGGCCAGCTTCAACGCAGCTACCGCATTTTGCTCAACGATAATTGTTGTTATTCCAAGTTTCTTGATTTCCCTCAATATTTTTTCAATTTCCTGCACGATAACCGGCGCCAACCCCTCATATGGTTCATCCAAAAGCAAAAGCTTTACATCGCGCGAAAGAGCACGGGCAAGCGCCAACATCTGCTGTTCGCCACCAGATAAGGTGGTGCCATCCTGTTTTCGTCGTTCACCCAGACGTGGAAAATGCTCATACACCTCCTCCGCCGACCAACCATGCCCCGGCGCAACCTGGGCAAGAAAAAGATTTTCTTCCACCGTCAGTCCCTGAATAATACGACGATCCTCTGGCACCAGCTGCACACCGCCAAGGGCCGCCTCGTGCGTCTTCATATTATGTAACGCCTGGCCATCCAGCCAGATTTCACCAGCAGTTACAACCGGATCATCAGTCCTTGCAATCGAGCGCAGAGTTGAGGTTTTCCCGGCACCATTGCGGCCCAGCAAAGCCAGAATTTTTCCCTCCTCAACGTCAAAAGACACATCTTGAACAATGTAACTTTCTCCATAATAGGAATGTACATTTTTAATGGAAAAAAACGGCTTGTTTTTGTTTGTCTGTTCACTCTGATCTTCCTGGGTCATTCGTAAGTCCCCCCCAAATATGCTTCTTGAACTTTGGGATCGCCACGCACTTCATCAGGTGTCCCCTCAGCAATAATACGCCCCTGCGCCAAAACCGAAACTTCATCCGCAAGTGAAAAAACCACATGCATATCATGCTCAATAATAACCTTGGTCATGCCGCTCGACTTGATCTTTTTAAGCAACTCGATCGTTGTGTTGGTATCATGCCGGGACATACCCGCAGTTGGTTCATCCAAAAGCAGTATTCGCGGTTTTTGAATAAGGCACATAGCAAGCTCCAGCCGACGCTTATGGCCGCGAGATAATGCTCCTGCGTGAGTATGAATCATTGCATCCAGTCCAAAATCAACAATAATTTCCTCAGCTTCCCGCGCAATATCCTTTTCGCTTTCAATTGACTTGAACAAATTCATACTAAAGGCACCATCTCGCTTGGCAAACGCCGGAGCCATCACGTTATCAAAAACCGAAAGCTCCGGAAAAATTTCTGGAGTCTGAAACACACGGGCAATCCCCATTTGATTAATCTCATATGGTGACTTTCCGGTAAGCACTTCACCATCGAGTACAACTGTGCCCCGGGTCGGTGGCAATTTCCCAACAATCACATTCAGCAAAGTGGATTTCCCGGCCCCGTTAGGCCCGATGATTGCATGAGTTGTCCCCTCCTCAAACGCCAGATCAACATCGGCAAGCGCATGCAGGCCTCCAAATGTTTTGTGCACATCTGCCACATGGAGAACAGTATTATGTGAGGATTCAACCATCATTATTCTCCCTTTTCTGAACTTGGTTTTGGCATGTTTTCAGGGTCGACCACTTCCTGGTCTTTAGTGGGGTCCTTTCTGCGTAAAAACCAGCTTGAAATCCGCCTCACCCCTTCCATGATGCCGCCAGGCAGGAACACAACCACCAGAACAAACATCGAACCAAGGGTTAAGTGCCAGCCTTCGCCAACAAACTTGGAGGAAATCAGCACCACGAAGCCCTCTATATTATCAGGCAGGAAAGCAAAGAAATTGTGCAATATGCTCTCGTTCCAGGCGGAGAAAATATTCTCAAAATACTTGATAATCCAGGCGCCAATTACTGGGCCAACCAGTGTGCCAACTCCCCCAAGAATAGTCATAAGAACCAATTCGCCAGAAGCCGTCCACTGCATACGCTCAGCCCCCGCCAGCGGATCAGTTACAGCAAGAAGTCCACCCGCAATTCCCGCATACATGCCTGAAATAACAAAAGCTGTCAGCATATAGGGCTTGGTGTTAAAGCCGGTATAGTTCATGCGGTCTTCGTTGGATTTTATACCCTTAAGCATCATGCCAAATGGGGATGATGCAATTTTTTGAGCAATAAAAAATCCGATCAGTAAAATCACCGCACAGAAATAAAACCCCTCATACCCATTCATTGGAATACCAAAAAGGCTCGAAGTTGGCAGAGAAACACCGCGCTCCATAAACATCAGGTCGATTGTTCTGGGGTCCTGCAAAGTCAATTGCAACCCGTTTTCACCATGGGTAATAGGGCTGAGAACTGAATAGGCGAGTTTATAACTCATCTGAGCAAATGCCAGCGTGAGGATTGAAAAATAAATGCCGGAACGTCTCAGGGAAACATAACCGATCGCCAGAGCAAATATACCGGAAAATATCATCGCACAGGCCAGTGCCAAAATCGGGTTCATCGACAAAAGCTTAAACGACCAGACAGCCGCATAAGAGCCGACTCCCAGAAAGGCTGCATGGCCAAAGCTGAGATAACCGGTCAAGCCAAACAAAATATTATAACCAACTGCCAGCAATGCATAGATTGCAAACTTTTGCAGCAATCCAGGGTAAGACGCACCAAATGGACTTAACCAGATAGGCATGGTCAGAACAACGAGGGCAAACAGCAAAAACGTAATGGCGTCTTTTTTGGGAATACTAAACATCTTAATTCTCCATCACGCCACGTTTGCCCAGCAAACCACGAGGGCGCACCAGCAGAATAATAACTGCCACCAGATAAATAATGACCTGATCGATTCCGGGAATAATGTCCTTAACCTCCGTCATTGACGCAAGGGACTGAACCACGCCCAGCGTGAAACCAGCCAGAACTGCGCCCGGAAGCGAGCCCATACCACCCACCACCACAACGATGAATGTAAGAACCAAAAAGTCCATACCAAGCGTGTAATCGGGCGGCAAAATCGGTGTGTACATCACACCGGCAACCCCGGCAACAACCGCAGCAATGCCGAACATAATGGTGAACCTTCTATCTATATTGATGCCTAGCATCGAGACGGTTTCCCTGTCCGACATGCCGGCCCGTACAACCATACCAAATGTGGTAAATCGTAAGAAAGCAAAAACAGCCCCGATCACCCCAAGAGAGAAGAACAAATAGACTAATCGCCATTTGGGGTAAGTTATAACATGTTCTGCCATTCCAACCATTACACCAAGATCAGCAGCCCCCATAAACACCTGAGGTATCGGCTGAGGATTGGGGTTTGCACCAAAAAATGCCTTTACGATTTCCTGTAAAACAATCGCCAGCCCAAACGTCACCAGAATTTGTTCGGCATGGGGGCGCTTGTAAAAATGTTTAATCAGGCCTCGCTCCATTACAATGCCAATAAGCAACATGACGGGAATAGCCAATAATATTGAAAGCGGTACCGAATAGTCGAGCAACACATTACCAAAATCACCAAACCATTGCTGGGCAAATGGCGTGCGGATTTCAAGTGGTGTCCCCCAGGGGGAAAGTTCGGTTTCGCTCAGAACCACTTTTTCAAGTGTCAAAATTTTACGGAATGTCACGGCACAAAACGCACCGATCATGAACAAAGCGCCGTGAGCAAAATTCACAACACCAAGAGTGCCAAAAACAAGGGTCAGCCCCAAGGCGATCAGCGCATACGCTCCGCCTTTATCAAGACCATTAAGGACCTGCAAAATTACCGCGTCCATATTTCCCCCCCGCTATGGAAAAAGTTGAGTTAAGTTATCGGAGCGACGAATGTCGCTCCGATATGATTATTGATATTTTATTGTGCAGGTCTTTACTAAACTTCGTAAGGACCAAGCTCACCACCAAAGATTGAAGCATCATACTCAACCTGAGAACGGGGAACTTCCTGCACAACTTCAAGAAGATCAAATTGTGACGTTGGATTTTGATTACCACGCACCACAAGAACATCTTTGAAACACTGGTGATCTTCAGCACGATATTCAGTTGGACCATTGCCCATGCCATCGAACTTGTGACCTTCAAGCGCCTTGATAACTTCAGGCGGATAAAGAGTGCCAGCACGCTCGCACGCATCAGCATAAAGCAATGTCTGCACATAGCATGTATGAGCTGCCTGAGATGGCGGGAAGCCATATTCAGCACCAAATGACTTAACAAAAGCTGCTGAACCAGCATTTTGCAGTGACCAGTTCCAGTTTGATGTACCAAGAATACCCTTGATGTTTTCACCGGCACCCTGCGCCATAAGACGTGAGAACAAAGGCACAATAATCTCGATATTTTTACCATTTGCCTGACGATCACGAAGACCAAACTGAATAGCCTGAGTCAGCGAGTTCACCATATCCTTGCCATAGTGGTTCAAAACAACAACATCAGCACCGGAGTTTAGAATTGGTGTAATATACTGGCTGAAGTCACCGGCACCAACTGGTGTCAGAACATTTTTTTCAGTTTCCCAACCAAGTGCTTCAGTAGCATTTTGGATTGATTCCTGTTGTGTCCAGCCCCAGTTATAATCAGCTGTCAGGTGATAGGCGCGACGATCATTGCCATATTCGTCTTCCAACACAGGCGCTAACGCTGCACCGGACATATAGGCATTGAAGAAATGTCTAAAGCCATAGCGCTTTTTATCTTTACCCGTTGTATCATTTGAGTGGGTAAGACCTGCCATAAAGATCGTGCCCATTTCCTGACACAGCGCCTGCACCGCAACCGCCACACCAGAAGAAGAACCACCAGTAATGATCAAAGCACCATCACGTTCAATCATGCGGCGCGCACTGTCGCGGGCGGCGTCTGATTTGGTTTGGGTGTCGCCGGTAACATAGGTAACTTTTTGACCTAAAATACCGTTACCTTTAAGATTAGATGGTTGCATAGTATTCAGCATGCCGCCATCACCTTCACCGTTCAGGTGTTTTACAGCAAGTGTATAGGCGCGCAGTTCGTCGGCACCCTCATCAGAATAAGGGCCGGTTTGCGGTACGTTAAAGCCAAGCACCACGTCCCCACCCTTGGGGTCATTGCGGAATTCCTGTGCCCAGGCACCCTTGGTAAAAACCATTGGTGCGACACCGGCAGTGAATAAGCCTGCAGCGCCGGTCTTAATGACCTTGCGCCTGCTTATGTCTTTCTTCTGATCGCTCATAGCGTTCCTCCTCGTGAAAAGAATGTGACCACGCCAGAACCTCCCCTAGCATCCCACACAAACTTAACTGTTGCCCAAATATGAAAACCAACGCAATAGGCGCTTGTTTTTTAATGTAAAATTTGTCAATGCTTTTAGCAAAAGGTTACTTTTTTGTAAAAACCTTTACAAACTAAAATGGGAAAACACCTCAGTTATGCGTGCGCCAATTGGACTAAGAATTAGGAACTACCGGAAAATCAAGGGCTTATCCCAGTCAAACCTGGCTAAATCCATATCCATTTCCCCCTCTTATCTGAACCTGATCGAAGCCAACAAAAGAGATGTAGGGGGAAAACTTTTACATTTGTTGGCTAAGGAGCTGGATGTAAACCTTCATGACCTCACTGGAGAATCTGAAACACGCCTCATAAATGAGTTGCGCGAAGCATTTGCAGACCCGCTACTGGCTTCCTTAAACCTGACCCATGAAGATGCCCACCTGATCGTGGCGCAGTTGCCTCAAATGGCCCGCGCCCTGCACACATGCTATCGGGGATACCTCGATGCAAGCGCCTCGGCAAACGCTTTGGCAAACCGGCTTGATTCAGACCCCCTGTTTTCCCAGCTTCTGCACCAGATGCTATCCCAGATCACCGCAATTCGTTCAACAGCTGAAATCCTGCGCGATGTGCCGGATATGGAGCAGGGTCAACGTATCACTTTTGATACTTCTGTTTTTGAACAAAGCCGCTCGCTAACGGATGTTGCCCGCTCCCTGATCGCCCAGTTCGATCAAGATGTGTAACAGCACCACTCTTCCTCCCCGCTACGCGAAGTCAATGATCTTATTATCGGTGAAAACAACTACTTCCCACGCCTCGAAGATGCCGCCGCAAAAATGAGCGAGGGATATGGCCTCAAAACACCACCCAATGAAGACACACTGCGCCATTTACTATCGGTTCTCCATCATGAGGCCGATACAGACCCGCTTGAAACAAAGCCTGAGGGGGATGAACACGGCAACCAAAGTAGCATACTTGATCAAAAAAATGATTTGCCCCTGGCGCAGGCAACCAGACGCTTTCAATTGGCCCGAAAAATTGTCGTGCTAAACTGCCATACCATTCTCAGGGAAATGATCGATGACCCACGATTAACCTCAAGCGAATCCAAAGATATCGCGTTCAAAGCATTGACTTCATATTGTGCCGGGGCAGTTCTATTCCCCTATCATAAATTTTTGAAAGACGCGCAACGCTCTTTGTATGATGTTGAATATCTGGCGCAGCTATATGGAGGCAGCTTTGAACAAATCGCCCATCGGCTTGTCACATTACGCGCCCCTGCAACCCACGGTATCCCGTTTGGATTTTTACGCACTGACCCCTCTGGTTTTCTTACCAAACAATTTCCCCTGCCCGGCCTTCTCATGCCCAATGCAGGGCATGCCTGCCCGCTTTGGGTAATATATCGCTCAGCACAATCCCCCAATCAGGTAATGCGGCAGATTGTTTCGTTTACTGACGGCTCCCGCTACCTTTTCATTGCCAAAACATCGATTAAACGCGTTGAAACATTTAACAATACATCTGTTTTTTCCACGGTGATGCTTGCGTGCAACCTTATTCAGGCTGACCAAACCACTTACGCCACCTCATTGCGCCTTGACCAGCCAGAATATGATACACCGGTTGGACCAGCATGCAATTTATGTACGCGCCAACAATGCACACATAGAAACACCCCTATGGCAGCGGCGCAACTGAACTGATTTTAGTTGCATCCATTTGCATTAGAGATAACAATTGAGAACCAAAATATTTGAAGGGAGGCAAATATGAGGGCAATCGGGTCCCCTGATATTCTTATTGTCGAGGATGAACCTGCGATTTTGACATCGCTGGAATTTATCCTGCAACACGCAGGCTGGAAAACGCAAACTGTCACTGATGGCGAAGCCGCCATCAGGGCCGTACAAGTTTTGCTACCCAAAATTATGGTGCTGGACCTGATGCTCCCCAAAAAAAACGGGTTCGAAGTGCTCAAAATCATTCGCGGCCAATCCGCAACCAAAAACCTGCCGGTTTTAATCCTGACAGCGAAAGGCCAGCAGCAGGACAAACAAACCGCCAAAGAATTGGGTGCCAGCGGATTTGTAACTAAACCTTACGCCAATACGGACGTAATTGACGCAGTTGCAGATCTCATCGGCACAGTCTCCAAAGCAGACTTAAGCCTGTGACCAGCCCCAAACAAACCTCTGACAAGAAAACCTCTGAAACACGTGTGAGAAAATGTAAGTTTGCTGCACTGTTATTACCGATATTGGGTGTCTTGCTGATTATTCCACCACTCGTTTCCATGCGGACCACTCAAAACGCAGTTATTTTGGGTATACCTGCCAATATTGCCTATCTGTTTGGCGCGTGGTTGGCGATGATCGTCGGTGCCTATGTCCTTCAAAAGCTGATGCCCAATGTGCTGACAAGCGCCATCCACGCCAAGGATGACGAAAGTGATTAGCGGGACGCTGGTTTTTGGCACATCCATTGCCTATATCATTTTGCTTTTTTTCCTGGCCTATATCTCCGACCGAAACGCACGCCTTGGCAAAGGAAAACTACTACGCTCTCCGCTGGTTTTTACGCTTGCGTTATCGGTTTATTGCACAAGCTGGACATTTTATGGCGCCGTAGGGTCAGCCGCGCGCAACGGCCTGGAGTTTTTTGCAATCTATCTGGGACCAACACTGGTGTTTGTGGGGTGGTGGTTCGGGTTGCGCAAACTCATCCGCATTGGCCACAAGCAACGTATCACCTCCATTGCAGATTTCGTGTCGTCTCGATTTGGGAAATCCGAGCGGCTGGCCATTCTGATTACCATCATGGCCGTTGTCGGAATCACACCCTATATTGCATTGCAGCTCAAGGCGATTTCCACATCCCTGCGGGTGATATTAACCGAGTCCCCAAACGCTGCCCTCCCCCAGAGCGGCGACGAAGTGGGATTGGCATTTGGCGTTGCAGCGGCCATGGCTTTGTTCTCGGTAATGTTTGGCACACGAAACATCAACGCCAACGAGCAGCATCACGGGGTCGTTGCAGCCATCGCCTTTGAGGCAATTATCAAGTTTATTGCCCTGATTGCAGTCGGGTTATTCGTGGTGTTTGGGCTTGGGGGCGGTTTTGAGGCCACATACGCCCGCGCCCAGGGCGTGGGAGTTTCACTTGATGCTTCAAGCAATTTTGGCCCCCGCTGGATTACAATTACAATTTTGTCCGCCGCCGCAATAATTTGCCTGCCCCGCCAGTTCCAGATTACCGTTGTGGAAAATGCCAACGAAAACCACCTCAGAACCGCCTCATGGGCTTTCCCTCTTTACCTGTTTGGCATTTCCATTTTCACCATGCCCATTGCAATAATGGGGTTGAGTTTACTGCCAGAAGGGGCAGACCCGGACATGTTTGTTCTCACACTACCCCTCGCCTACGATCAACAGGGCCTCGCTTTATTTGCTTTTATCGGTGGTTTCTCAAGCGCAACCTCAATGATCATCATTGCATCCATCGCACTTTCAATCATGATTTCAAATCACATCGTGGTTCCCCTTGCTCTCAGATCTCCAAAAGTATTTGGACTGGAACATGGCCAAGGCATGACACGGCTTTTGCTTACCAGCCGTCGCGTCAGTATCGGGGCGATCCTGTTTCTTGGTTTCTTATATTTCTGGCTTACCTCCGGTTCCGGCGCCCTTGCCCCGATCGGACTGATTTCCTTTGCCGGTGTTGCCCAGTTTTTACCAGCCATATTAGCCGCCCTTTATTGGCGCGATGCTACCGTTAACGGCGCTCTTGCGGGGTTATTGGTGGGGTTTGCCTTCTGGGCATATACAAGTTTTCTGCCAAGTTTTGGCACGGCCAGTCCAGTCATTACCAACCTGTTGCTTTATGGGCCCTGGCAGCTTGAGTTTTTGCGACCCCAGGCCCTATTCGGCCTTGAACAGCTGGACCCGTTGGTTCACTCGGTATTCTGGAGCCTGCTGGCAAATTCCATGGCGCTGATTTTTGTTTCATTTGTCACCCGGAACAACGCCGTAGGCCAATTGCAGGCGGCGCAGTTTGTAGATGTATTCAAACAAACAGAAAACAGCCAATACAGCTTTACGCGCTCCTCAGCCCCCTTGAATGACTTACTGGTTATGACTCAGCGGGTTTTGGGAACTGACCACGCAAACAGAATATTTGAAACCTATTCAAACTCCGATCGCATAAAGCAGAATAAAGACGCCTCCCCTCACTTTATCGCCAGTTTGGAAAAAGAGCTGGCCGGCTCAATTGGCGCAGCCTCTGCCCATGTGCTTTTAGGACAGGTTGTATCGGGTGACACCGTCACGCTGGAGGAAGTCATGCAAATGGCTGACGAAACCCAGCAAATTCTGGAATATTCCCAACGTCTTGAGCAGACGGCAGAAGAACTTCAATCAACAACCCGTCAACTTCAAACCGCAAATAATCAACTGCGCCAGCTTGACCAGCAAAAGGACGAATTTTTATCACAAGTCAGCCACGAAGTGCGTACTCCCATGACAGCTATTCGATCTTTTTCTGAAATCCTGCTGACCAATCAGGAGCTGAATGGCACCCAAAAAGAAACATTCATCAACACCATCCACGAAGAAAGTATGCGCCTGACCAGTCTTTTAGACGAAATTCTGGACCTTAATGCGCTGGAAAGAAACGAGCAGCTCTGGACCAATGAGCCCATAAATCCAAATCTGGCGATTGCCCGCTCAATTCAGGTTTGCACCCCGATTACCGAGCAGCATCAGATGGACGTGCGCCTTGGGGAGCATATCAGACATGTAAAGGTTGAAGCTAATTTTGACCGGATTTGTCAGGTGTTTATCAATCTTATTTCCAACGCCGCTAAATATAATGATGCGGACCAGCCATTTTTAGAAATCACCAGCGAAATAACCAAGGCACCTGGAAAACCTGACCAATTACTCATCAGGTTCACCGATAACGGGCCCGGCATATCTTCCATTCACAGCAGCATCATTTTTGACAAATTCTGGAGGGGCGCCCGCAACCCTGACACCGCCCAGTCTGGTTCCGGCCTGGGATTGGCAATTTCCAAAGAAATACTCAACCAAATGAACGGATCACTGGAACTGGAACTGCCCAGGATCGGCAATACCAAAGCCGGGGCTTGTTTTGCCGTTCGTCTCCCCCTTCATATGTAGATTAGTTCGCAATATATATATTTAGCGGCACTCATCCTTTTTCACCACATTCAAGCCTGTTTTTTGCAAAACAAAATCCGCAATTTTTTGCGTGTCCTGCAAATCAAATTGGGGAATATCCATGCTGGGGAAAGTTTTGTCCGATGCCAAAGCCACAACAGTTTCATCCTCCCTTGCAATCAGGTCCTGACCTGACACCGCCAAACTGGTTTCGATTTTCTGGTGGGTATCCCGCTTGTATCCTTCAATCAAAACCAGATCGCACGGGGTCAGCAATTCAAGCAATGTGCTCAAATCAGGTTCATTCCCCTCACCAACCTCATGCATCAATGCCCACCGATGCCGCGACGCCAGTAAAACCTCACCGGCCCCAGCCACCCGATGGCGATGACTGTCTTTTCCCGCGTGGTCAATATCAAAAGTATGATGGGCGTGCTTAATTGTACTGACAGAAAAACCACGCGCTGAAATTTCAGCAACCAGGCGTTCCATCAACCCTGTTTTGCCAGAGTTTTTCCACCCAACAACACCAAATATTTTCATACTTCCTCATCCCTGACCAAAGTATTGGCCATCGCCAGATCATCCATCGTATTCACATTAAAAAACGGATCAATTGCCTGATAGTCAAATACAGCGCTGGAACAGCCATAGGTTTCAGCCCATTGCCCAACCTTGCGTACGCCCCCTGCTAAAGCCTGACGCAAGTCCTGGCGCACTGTAACAGCCCACAGACCAAAAACAGGATGACGCATCAAACCCTTTTGAGGATCATGCGAAGCTGCAAGAACGATAGGCTGCTTTTGCAAACGCGCACTTTTTTGCAACTCCACAACCAGATCGCACGGGAAAAACGGCGTATCCACTGCCACACTGACCACATGCGTTGCCCCCTTATTTACAGCCCAGTCCAGGCCCGCAAGAATTCCCGCCAACGGACCCAAATACCCCTGAATACTGTCTTCTGTCACCTCAAGTCCAAAGTCATTAAACCGCGCCGGATCACCGTTGGCACTGATCACCAAAGACTGTACCTGTGGCTGCAACCTCCTAACCACCCGCAAGAGCATTGTTTGCCCCCCAAGATCAAACAGCCCCTTATCCAGGCCATTCTTTGAACGCCCCATGCGCCGCGCCTGACCACCAGCTAAAATTACTCCAACAGGCTTTTGCGACACTTAAAAAACACTCCAGATAAACAGGTATCATTGTCTATATTAGCGGAGGCCCGATTTTGCCAGACAGGAAGTCAAAGATTTTTGGGACTCCTTCGCCAACCGGGACAAAATTTCCTTTTTTGGACGAGAAAGGGCGGCCACAAAAAGGACCGCCCCACTCTATTCATTACAGGTTCTAACAACGACCTATTTGCGGAAAACTTCTTTCCAGTTTTCACTTTCAATTACTGAAATCACAATTTCATTGGCTCCACTGTGATCTTCAGCCGTGTAGTTCATCTGACCACCCAGAATCTCATCAAAATAGTCCAGGCTTTCCATGCCAGCTCTGAATGTTTCTGAATTCAGGTCAGGACCGGCAGCTTCAAGAGCCCGCACCATAACCTCAGCACCTGAACGCCCAAGCAATGCACCGGTGCTTGGAATTTGCTCACCGGATGCTGCCAGATAGCTCTGCACCCATTCGCCAACAGCAGGGTTGCCCATACGTGGCAAAACATCGGACCATACAGCAGCAGCGTAAAGTCCTTCAGTGATACCACCTGGGGCCTTGGCCATGACGGAATGGAAACCGGCAGCCGATGAAATAAAGCTTACATCAGTAAAACCGATCTTACCGGCGGTAGCGTAAGCTGTAATTGTCTGGCGAACGCCAAGAGCCATTGCAACGATCTGACAGTTGGCTTCTTTAAGCTTGCTCAGCGCGCCCACAAAATCCCCATCATCAGGGCGATGGGTTGTTTCAGCCGCATAAGTCAGCCCCAGTGCTTCTGCTTCATCCATTGCACCTGCTTGAATTTCTTTGCCGAAATCCGATGGAATAAACATGGCGCAAATATTGCTCGCACCTTTTTCTTCCACAAGGTAGGACACACCGGTTCTGATCTGGTCATAATAGGATGCGCCGGGCGAATAGCGGTAATCAATCGGCTCTTCCACCAGTTGGCGCGCCATAGTCAACGGAAAGACGTTGGGAATTTGTTTGGATGCCAATAGCGGGAAAGACGCAATATTCATTGGTGTACCCACTCCAAGGAACATCGCAAACACCTGATCACGGTTAACCAGTTTGTTCAAACCCGACGTCGATTTGGGCAACTGATAGCCATGGTCTTCAACGATGAACTTGATTTGACGACCATGCACACCACCGTTGGCATTCACTTCATCAAAATACATTTGTGCAGCTTTTACTGCCGGAGCGCCAAAAGCTGCAAAAATACCGGACAAATCAGTGTTGGAACCAATCCTGACTTCGGTGTCCGTCACCCCTTGAGTTTGCGCAAAGCTGCCGCTGGCAAGCAACGCGCCCACGCTAATCGCAGCTGCGAGTTTCAGTAAACGTTTCATGTTAGTCTCCCTTTTTTTAAGAATTATACATTTGGTCAATAAGCGCTTTGTAGCGTTTTTCAACAAAGCCCCGCTTTAGTTTCATCGTTGCAGTCAACTCATCATCTTCCGCCGTCAATATTATGTCGATCAGGCGAAAATTCTTTATCTGCTCGACTCGGGCAAATTCCGTATTGACCTGCTCAATGATCGAACCAATCAGTTCCTGCACTTCTTTGGTTGCACAAAGAGAGGCAAAATTGGAGAATGGCACTTTACGGTCCTGCGCAAATTTTTCAACATTTTCCTGATCTATCATAACCAGACAAGTGAGGTATTTACGTTTGTCACCGATCACAACCACATCAGAAATATGGGCAAATGACTTAAGTTTGTTTTCAATCTGTGAAGGGGTAATGTTTTTGCCCCCCGCTGTAATAATGATATCCTTTAAGCGGCCAATAACGGAAAGAAAACCATCCTCATCAATGCTGCCAAGGTCACCAGTGCGCAAAAACCCGTCCTTGGTCATGGTCTCTGCCGTTTTCTTTGGCGCATTCCAATAACCGGGAAATACATTTCCACCCTTGAACTGAATTTCCCCCCCCTCTGAAATCCGCAAAGTCACTCCGGGAATTGCCTGGCCCACAGTGCCATTTTTATTACGATCAACCATGTTGACGGTAGTGACCCCACCCCCTTCGGTTTGCCCAAGACCTTCGACCAGATTAACTCCAATTGAGCGATACCATTTCAGCAAATCAGGAGAAATGGGTGCAGCACCGGTAATGGCACGTCGCACATTTCCCAGTCCAAGCATGCGGCGAAGGTTTTTCAAAACAAACAAATTCCAAAAACCATATCGCAATTGAACAAAAGCAGGCACAGGATTATTGGCAATCGTATAATCAGATCGTGCCTGCCCCGCTTCAAGAGCTCGCGCAAAGGCAAATTTCCCAAACGGCGTGCCGTCCTCAATCATTAACATAACGCGCGAATAAATTTTTTCCCACACCCGTGGTACCGCTGTGAACACATCGGGCGCAACTTCCTGCATATTGTCAAAAATAGTCTCAGTACTTTCAACGAAGTTAACAATAGTTTTTGAAGCAATAGGTGAGTAAATTGAGGTATTACGTTCCAATACATGGCATAAAGGCAAAAAGCACAACTGCTCATCTTTTTCGAAATACGGCAGCACCCGAAGCGAAGAGCCAATAATAAACATGATATTGGAATTATTGATCATTGCACCTTTAGGCATTCCGGTGGTGCCCGAGGTATAAATCAGCAACCCCACATCCTCAGGGCGAGACTTGGCAATTTCCTGCTCAAACCTGTCCGGATTTTCCTGATGCAGCTTTTCACCAAGATCATAAAGTTCATCCAGAAACATGGATTTTGGATGCTTAAAATCATGCAGCCCATCCCGTTCCAGAATGATAACTTTCTCAATTGCAGTAATATCACCCTCAGACTCGAGGAACTTATCCAGCATTTCATCATTTTCAACAAACAAGAACCGGCTGGTTGAGTCATTGAGCAAATAGGCCACCTGAGCAGGTGCATCTGTGGTATATATACCCGAAGCAATCCCCCCAACACATTGAATGCCTAAATCCATATAGGCCCATTCTTTGTTGTCCTCAGACAGAATAGAAACCACGTCCCCGCGTTTCAGGCCAAGCGCCACCAGACCAAGGCCAATACGCCGGGCGTGGTCAAAATAGTCATTCCAACTGTGGGAGCGCCAGATCCCAAGAACCTTTTCCCGATGAGCGGTACGCGCGCCCAACTCCTTGCAGCGCAGGGAAAACAGCTTGCTTACCGTATCACAGCCATCCACAAAAAATGGTCCCTGATGCATATCCTCATTTGAGGAAACTCCCATAATTGTCACTTGAGGCGGCATGGGCGATACGCTGTTTTTATCGAGATGTTTGTTGCTCACTGCCACCTCCTATCGCCACGTCTTGCGTTGTTTCCAACGCCTTGTGCCACGCTCGGTCTGCTCACGCACCCCAAGGTAAAATGCCTGAATGTCTTTGGAATTTTGCAAAACCACCGCCTCATCTGACATGACGATACCACCCAGCTCCATCACATAACCATAGTCGGCAACCTCAAGTGCCACCCGCGCATTTTGTTCAACCAGTAACATGGTGACTTTTTGCTCTTCATTCAGGCGTTTGAGAATGACAAAAATCTCTTCAACCAAAATAGGAGAAAGGCCCAGACTGGGCTCATCAAGCAACATCACTTTTGGAGCGGCCATGAGCCCGCGCGCAATGGCCAACATCTGCTGTTGCCCCCCTGAGAGCGTCCCCGCCGCCTGTTTTGCGCGTTCCCCAAGTATGGGGAAGTAGGAATAAACCATCTCCAGATCACGGGCAATTCCACCCTTGTCAGAACGGGAATAGGCACCAATCTCCACATTCTCAGCCACACTGAGCAATGGAAAAATTTCGCGCCCCTCAGGCACATGAACCAATCCCTGTTTGACGATGGCGTCTGCCTCGCTCCTGTGGATCGGCTGCCCATTCATGTGAATAGTACCCTTGGCTGCACTCATCACGCCCGAAATGGTTTTCAGCAATGTCGTTTTACCAGCGCCATTGGCCCCAAGAATTGTAACGATCTGCCCTTGGCGGACCTCCAGGGATACACCCCGAATAGCCATAATAGGCCCATAATAGGCCTCCAGATTTTCCACTTGCAAAACAGCAGTTGCGCTCATTCTTTTGCCCCCCCCGTTCCACCAAGGTAGGCCTTGATTACATCAGGATGCGACTGCACCTCAGAAGGCGTGCCAATGGCCAGTTCTTTGCCATCTGCCAGCGCCAAAACACGGTCTGAAACCGCTGACACCAAATTCATGTCGTGCTCAACCATAAGCACAGTAATGCCCATTTGCTTTTTGATGTCCTCAATCCAGAAAATCATGTCCTGCGTTTCTTCAACCGACAAACCCGAAGCCGGTTCATCCAGCAAAAGAACTTTTGGCTCGGTTGCCAGCGCACGCGCCAGTTCAACCACTTTGCGCACCCCATATGGCAATCCGGCAATGTACTTGTCGCGATAGGCCTGCAATTCCAAAAAGTCGATAACCTCTTCAACCACTGCCCGGTGCCGTCGTTCTTCATCTCGAACTGAAGGGGAAAAAATCAACTGAGACAATAAGCCGTTTTTTGCATGTCGCTGTCGCCCCACAAGCAGGTTTTGCAACACCGTGGATTGTTCAAACAATTCAATATTTTGAAACGTGCGCGCAATACCAAGGGAAGGCACCTGATCAGGACGCTTGTTCAAAATTGTTTCACCGTTAAATAAAATATCCCCTTTTGCAGGAGTGTAAAACCGGGAGATCAGATTAAAAATTGTCGATTTTCCCGCCCCATTGGGCCCCACCAACGCAAAAACCTCGCCCTCACCCACATGGAAAGATACATTGTTGACCGCAACAAGCCCGCCAAATCGAAGCGTTACATTTTCAAGGGTCAGCAAACTCATTTCATACGCTCGGTTTTCAGGAAAGACTTCTGCCGTTTGAACATGCCTTTGCGATAGAACGGAAAAAGTTCAAAATAAGTACGTATTTTGACCCATCGCCCGTAAACACCCAACGGTTCAAAAAGTACAAAACAAATCAGAATGACAGCAAACACCCCTGATTCAATTCCAGGAATTGTTACAGACCCAAGGGAAAAAATGTTGGACAAGCCATCCCGTGTCATGGCTATGACCTGAGGCAAAAACCCGATGATCAACGCGCCGAAAAATGCGCCGTGTATTGAGCCCAACCCACCAATTACAATCATCAAAAACAACTGGATTGAAAGCACGATGTTAAATGTCTCATGATTAAATGCACCGGCAAACAGGCCAAGCAATGAACCGGCCATGCCAACAATTGCGCACGAAATACCAAAAGAAATGGCCTTGGTTTTAGTGATATTCACCCCCATTGCCTGCGCTGAAATTTCTGAATCTCGAATAGCAACAAACGCCCGCCCCAATGGTGCGCGCATCAAATTGCGATAAGCGCCCAGAACAACCAGCGTCACCCCAAGCGTCAGAAAATAAAACAAATCCGGCGTGCCATAACGGTTTATTGAAACACCAAATATGTCAAATGCCGGTGCAGACAGTCCGCTAACCCCTCCGGTCCAGGGCGCGGCAATTACAATAATATCTTCACTCAGCACAGATATGGCCAATGTGGCAATCGCCAGATAAATACCATGCAGACGCAAAACCGGAAGCGCCACAATAACGCCTACAACGCCGGTAATCAGCCCGGCAAGGGGAAATGCAATAATAAAGGGCACGCCATTTTGCAACAAAATCACATTGGAATAACACCCCAATGCCATAAAGGCGGCATGCCCAAGGCTAACCTGCCCCGTGTGCCCGGTCAAAACCATCAACCCCATGCCTGCAATCGCCCAAATCAGTACGTTGGTCGCTTCGCCGAGGAAAAAGTCATCCAGAAGCCAGGGCAACGCCACAACCAGCACCAGCAAAGCCAAATACCAAAACATCTGGGGTCGGTGCTTAAAGAGCCTGATGTCATCGTCATAGGAACGTTTGAAAACAAAACGCATGGCTGAAATTTACACCTTCTTGTTTTGCATTTGAGCAAAAAGACCCGCCGGACGAAAAATCAACACCAGCAACATAATCGCATAAGGGGCAATCTGAGAATAGCCAGCTGGCAGGGCATAGGCGGCAAACGGCTCCACCATACCAATGATAAGCCCCCCGATCAGTGCACCCGGTAGCGAACCAAACCCACCGATAACAGCAGCTGCAAATGCCTTGATGCCTAAAAGTCCGGTTGAGGGATCAATGGCTCCCTTGGAGGCAAACAGAATACCTGCAACTGCAGCAACCGCGCCCCCCAATGCCCAAACAAGGCTTTGAATTCGCTTGACGGGGATGCCCACATAATAGGCCGCCAGCTGGTTTTGCGACGCCGCCTGCATGGCTTTACCCAACTTGGCCCGCCGAAAGAACAAAAACAGGAAACCCGTCAGCAACAGCGTGACAATAATCACGGCTATTTCTTCATATCCCAGCACAATGCCACCAACATTGGCAATGCCTCCGGCAAATGGTGTTTCGAGCAATTGCGGCTCATGGGTCCAGATTGCACCAACCGCAAACCGCAAGACAAAGCCAATAGCGATGGTGAGAATAACAACGGCAATTTGTGGTTGTCCAAACAGTCGGCGCACCACAAGGACATCCAGCAAATATCCAAATATACCCATCATCACAATAGCAATGGGAACCGCAACCCAGAAATTCAGGCCCATATATTCAGCATTAACCAGCCAGATGGTGATGAACGCACCTAGCATCATAAAATCGCCCTGGGCGAAATTAACAGCCTCTGTTGCCTTGTATATCAGAACAAACCCAAGCGCGATCAGCCCATAGACACAGCCGTTTGCCAACCCGCTCACTACCAGTTGCATAATATCCAACTTCGCAGCCCTCCCTAAATATGCACGACGTCACTTTGACAAAGGATCTTCATTTCGAACATTTCAGACAAGAAACCACATTCACGCAATAAGGCCAAGGCCAAAATATATTTCAACACAGTTCAATGATGTGAGCGTACTTGCCAAAGGTGCACACGTTGAAGCAAAACGTCTCGCTTTGGGTCGTTTACTGCGCCGTCCATCCCCCATCAACCGGAATGGAGGTTCCAGTAATGTTGTGGGCATTTTTACTGCACAACCATAAGCAAAGCTCGCCGATTTCGCTGGGGTCTGAGGTGCGTCGTGAGGGTTGTTTCTCCGCCAGCAACGCCGCAACCCCTTTTTCCCTGTCGCCCCCGAACTCCGCCGAACGTGCATCAATTTGAGGTTGAATCAATTGTGTTTCCGTCCAGCCAGGATTGATACAATTCACCGTAACGCCGCCGCTGGCTTTACTGCCGACAGCAGCATATTCCAATGCAGCCACCTTGCTCAATCCTACAAGTCCAAATTTTGACGCCACATACGGCGCCTTGTTGACAGAGGCCACAAGACCGTGAACCGATGCAATATTTATCACCCGCCCATATCCGTGTTTCGCCATTTTTGGCATGAGAAATCGCATGGTATGAAATGCAGCACTTAGATTTACCGCAAGGATATCATTCCAGATTTCCCCTGTGGCATCCGCCAGCGAGGTAGTGATCTGCATGCCCGCATTATTGACAAGTATGTCAATATGGTTCCAGGAAGTCAGCTTTTCCAACATTTCAGAAATAGCCGCCTCATCGCGCAAATCAGTGTCAAAAAATATGACATCGCCCGCCCCCGCTTCACGCAACACAGCCAAAGTCGCTTCCGATTGCTCTTTGCCGGCCAACCCGTGTATCGCCACATTGGCCCCCGCCCCAGCAAGGCACTTTGCCACCCCCAACCCAATCCCCTGCACTGAGCCGGTTATAAAAGCAGTTCGATTTTTTAACCGTTGTTCGTTCATTATTACCATGCTCCAGCTCGTGTTGCCCCAAAGTTTAGGTCAACATATCAAGCTTCACAACACCCACAAAACCGCCTTTAAAGAATGTCCTTTTTCCCATCCGACAGGTTAGCAAGAATGGGACAGTCCGGGCGATTGTCCCCGTGACAATTTTCCACCAGATGGGCAAGGGTTTCCTGAATTTCATGCAACTCAACCAGTTTGCGTTCAACTTCCTTGAGTTTAGTTCGGGCCAACGCACGAACGTCGGCACTGGCCCTGGATTTATCCTCATACAGCGCCAGCAATTGCCGACACTCATCAACTGAAAACCCAAGGCTGCGCGCCCGCTGAATGAATTGCAGCTTGTGCACATCAATCTGGGAATAATTGCGATATCCGTTTGCGCTGCGCTCGGGAGTTACCAGTTCAATTTCTTCGTAATAGCGAATGGTTTTTGCCCGAAGTCCGGCCTTTTCAGATGCGGTTCCAATATTCATGCAGGGATAGCCTCCAGTTTCATTTTTTCTGTATGGGTTTTATCTTCCCTGATTTTGGGCTGGATAAAGCGCAATCGCAATGCATTTGTAAGCACAAACACACTGGAAATAGCCATTGCCCCTCCAGCCAGTATTGGCGAAAGTGTAATACCGAAGAAAGGAAACAACACCCCGGCTGCCACCGGAATAAGCGCCACATTATAAGCAAACGCCCAAAACAGGTTCTGTTTGATATTGCGCATGGTCCGCGCGGACACTTCAAACGCATTCACAACACCGCTCAAATCTCCGCTCATCAACACAACGTCTGCCGCTTCGATAGCGACATCTGTTCCGGTACCAATAGCTATCCCCACGTCCGCATGGGCAAGTGCCGGCGCATCATTTATGCCATCGCCCACAAAGGCAATTTTGCCCCCCTCTTTGCCACTTGCCTCATTAAGCTCCTTTAAGACCGCAACTTTCCCATCAGGCAACACCTGCGCAAAAACATGATCAATGCCAATATCACGGGCGATTGCTTCGGCAGTTTTGGTATTATCCCCTGAAATCATTGCAACTTTCAGGCCCAAATCATGATGGGCGGAAATTGCATTCTTTGTCGCTGGTTTAAGAGGATCAGACACCGCGATCACTGCGGCAACCTTGCCATCAATCGCAACAAACAAAGGTGTTTTGCCACTTTGCGCCCACTCGGACCCAAATTTATCCAACCCTTCAAGGGAGATGTTTTCACGATCCAAAAGGCGATCCGCGCCCACAAAAACCTCGTGCTTTTCAACTTTGGCACGCACACCAAACCCGGTAATGGATTCAAAATCTGTCGCTTTTGGTCCTGAAATATTCTCATCCGCCGCCGCCTGCACAATA
>JAJRRJ010000046.1 GCA_024279575.1 Alphaproteobacteria bacterium
CTGGTTGCAGAAGCCTCTGGCACGCTGGGCAAGCTTTCTTAAAGTCGATTTATCTCAAATAATTTACGCCCCGGCCTTGAGCAATCAGGGCCGGGGTTTTTGTATGCGATTGTATAAAGGTCTGTGACAATTCTTAAGGGCTTGTGTTAGGTTTGGGGCAAGGCAAACAATTGAACGGTTTAAAAAATGGCGCAGGATATTCAAGCCCTTAGAGTTGAAGCAAAAAAGGCACGCGTAATTCCGGTTATGGTACTTGATGACCTGTCTGTGGCCCGTCCCTTGGCGCAGGCATTGGTTGAGGGTGGGCTTAATGTACTTGAAGTTACTTTGCGTACTCCAAATGCCCTGAAAATAATGGCTGAAATGGCCAATGTTAAAGGCGCCATTGTTGGGTCAGGAACGGTGCGAAATTTTGAACATATGCAGCAATCTGTTGATGCGGGCTGCCAGTTTATGGTCTCGCCTGGAGCCTCAATAACGCTATTGGAGAGCGCGCAGGATGTGGCTATTCCTTTGTTGCCCGGGGTGGCCTCCCCAAGTGAAGCCATGACTGCTGCAGAAATGGGATATTCATTTTTGAAGTTTTTTCCGGCGGAGGCTATGGGAGGAGCTGATGTTCTCAAATCATTTGCTTCCCCTTTTCCTGATCTTGCGTTTTGCCCTACTGGTGGGATTTCCCCTGAAAATGCCGCGACGTATCTAGGCCTGAGCAATGTTGTTTGTGTGGGGGGGAGTTGGGTTGTGCCAGCGGACCTGATTGAGCAAAAAGACTTTGCGGCCATTGAACAACTGGCGCGTCAGGCGACGCTGCTTGGTCGATAACCGGGATGAACTGGTTGGTAAAATCCGCCTTTGCGCTGGTACTGCTAATGGGGGCTGGAGGGACGTCACTGGCTCAAATTCAAGTATTTGTGGCTGCTAGTTTGATTGATGTTATGGGGGAGGCGGGGGCGGACTTTGAAGCCCAAACCGGGGTTGATGTTACGTTTATTCATGCGGGGTCATCTACACTGGCCCATCAGATTGTTGCGGGTGCGCCCGCAGATATATTTATTTCTGCAAATGCAAACTGGTTGTCATTTGTTCAGGAGAAAACCAGCTTTGGGATGAGAAATCCATTGTTTAGCAATCAGCTTGTGGTTATTGCACGTGCTGATTCTGAAATTGAGCTGGAAACATTATCTGAATTGAGCAATGTACTTGGGGAGCAGCGGCTGGCTTTGGGTGATCCAAACCATGTTCCTGCCGGTATATATGCGCAACAGGCTCTGCAAAGTGTGCAGGTTTGGAACGATGTTGCCAACAGACTTGCGCCAGCGGCAAATGTACGTGATGCATTGCAACTGGTGGCGGCGGGAGCTGCGCCGCTGGGTATTGTTTATGCCAGTGATAGCGCGGATAATCGTGTGCGGGTGATCAATATCATTGATACCCAATTGCATGAGGAAATCATATATTGGGGCGCCATTGGTGAAAATGCCGGAGCGGATGCGCGTGCCTTTTTTGACTATTTGCAAAGTGAGCGTATGAATAAAACAGCACTTGAATTTGGTTGTTCAGCCTATGAAGGGGATTAGCTATTCCTGATATTTTACAGGTAAGTTTGTTATCTTTGCGGGTCGCCGGGGTTGGAGTTCTGTTCACTTTGCCTATTGCTTTTGCCCTTGCCTATGTTCTTGCACGGGGGCAATTTCACGGAAAATCTTTGCTGAGTGCTATCATAATGTTGCCCCTTGTGATGCCGCCTGTGGTCACGGGGCTGATATTGCTCAACCTGTTTGGGCCCTTTGGTCCTGTGGGTCAGTGGTTGGCACAATTTGGAATTGTACTTGGTTTTCGCTGGACCGGGGCGGCATTAGCGGCGGGGCTGGTGGCATTACCCTTGATAGTGCGGCCCATGCGTATGGCGCTTGAAAACGTAGACCCGCGCCTGCATGAGGCACTTAAGGTTGCCGGTCATAATCGCTGGCAACGATTGCTGATTTTAGACCTGCCCCTTGCGGTACCCGGTATTGCGGCTGGAATGGTGTTGGGATTTGCCAAGGCCATGGGTGAGTTTGGCGCAACGATTACTTTTGTTGCCAATATTCCGGGGGAAACCCAAACTTTGTCACTGGCGATTTTTTCAGCCCTGCAATCTCCAGGAACGGAGGTGCTGGTTTGGACCATGGTGGCCATATCATTGGGCATATCGGTTGTTGCAGTAGTCGTTTCTGAGACATTGGTAGAGCGATTTTCTTCGCGCCAGAACAGAGGGGTGGTATCGCGTGCTTGAATTGGATGTCAAAGCAGCGCGGGGAGATTTCTCTGTTGAGGCTGCATTTAGTTTCCCGGTCGGGCTAAGTGCGCTGGTGGGTACTTCAGGGGCGGGGAAGTCGTCACTCTTGAGGTTAATTGCCGGTTTGGACCAACCCCGGAGTGGAAAAATAGTGCTTGGTGACACTTTATGGTTTGAGGGGAAAAATAAGGTCAACCTCCCTACCCATAAGCGAGAAATTGGAATGGTTTTTCAAACCGGGTTGGTACTTGCCCACAAAACCGTCATGCAAAATATTGAACTGGGTGCCAGAGGTGCTGCGGTTTCTGAGAAGTTGCTGGAGTTGACGGGATGTGCGGAACTGCTCAATCGTCCAGTGGGTGGGCTTTCGGGGGGGGAGCAACAGCGGGTGATGCTGGCGCGTGCACTGGCGGGACGGCCAAAACTATTATTGCTTGATGAACCTTTGAGTTCCCTTGATCCGGTTTCAAGGGAAGATTTGCAAAATATCATGCTCAGGCTCTTTCCTTCAATGGAAATTCCAATTCTTTATGTGACCCATGCGTTTGAAGAGGCGGTGCGTTTGGGGAATAACTTTTTGCGCATGGAGGGGGGAAAAATTGTTGCTCAAGGGGGGGCGCGTGAGGTTTTGGCTTACGGGTCTGCGATGGGGCAAGAGCTGGGAGTGTCGAGCATTTTGCATGGAATTGTAGCGAGCGAAGTAAAAAATGGTGTGGGAATTGTTTCGCTTGGGGGGCAGGATATTGAGGTTAGTGCAGCCAACCTGGTTAAGGGAAAAAAAACAGCCATCAGATTATGGGCACGTGATCTAATTTTGTCCTATCAAAGGCCGCAGGGGTTAAGTGCACGAAACTGCCTGGCAGCGCGCATTGTGACACTAAAGAGCGTATCGTTCGGGCAGGTGCTGGTTGAAGTTGACTTGGAGGGGCAAAAGGTCAGTGCGCTGATTTTGGGGAAAACGTCTGAGGAAATGGCCCTTGCCGCGGGGCAAAAAATATTTCTGATATTTAAATCGGCAACCATTGAATCGGGCACACCGATACAAATGCTATAGACTTAAAAGCCGGACAAAGCGGTCTATGTTTTGGCGCAGCGTTTTTTTTTCTGACTTGGAGAGATCGTTCATAAGGGCTTCGTCCAATTCAACCCAGTGGGCAATCAGTTGTTTTCTTAATGCGCGTCCGCTCTTGCTTAATCTGGTGGCAGGACCAGATGTTTCTTCAAAATCGGTTCGCTGCAAGAGTGACAATTCGAGCAGGCGATTAATTCTTGGCTGCAAAGAAGCTTGAGAAAGCCCCGTTAACTGAGCGAGTTTGACGTCGGTTGTGGGCTTCTTTTTTTTGGAACCCAATATAATTGCATCATCTCCGGGGTGCAGGGAAAACCTGGCCAAAGGGCGCAATAATACCTGTCGCGACATATGGCCCGCTTCGATTAGTTGGAAAAGCGCTGAATGTGTAATTTTCTTATGCATGTGCAGCATATTAGAAGGGTTTTGGGGTCGGCGTCGACATTGGTGTTAATCTATCGTTAATTTGTCTTGAAAGCCCCAACAAAAAGGCCCGGCAAATGACTGCCGGGCCTGATTTACAAGTTGCTTTTATGTGTACCTTACATGCCGGTGGTCAGGCGTCCTTCAATGGAGGGGGATACGGTGCCGTTTTCACGAACATACACCATCACATCGTTGGCCATAAGTTTGGCTGAAATTGCCGGGATCAGATTGTTCCTGCCAACAAACATGTCGTAGCTGTCGCCACCACGGGCAAGAAAGTCGTTTGTTGCCATTGTATAGGTTGCGCCCGGATCAATGTCTGCGCCGCCAACCTTAACCGATACGACACGCGAACCGGGTTCAGCATCAGGGTTGAATACAACTTCCATTCCTGAAATCTGGGGGAATGCTCCTGAGGCATCAGGGAAACGGGACAGGCCATTTTCAAGGGCTGCAACCACGTCTGCACCACTTAGTTCAAGCTTGACTGTTACGTTGCCGAAAGGCAGCTCGGTCAGGATATCGCGGCGTGTAATGTCATAATTGGCATCATATTCACGACCGGCACGAATGCCTCCGCCGTTGGTAAGAGCAATATCAGCATTCACTGCATCACGCATGGCGTCGGTAATCAGGTTGCCGATTGCTGTTTCCCCTGTACGCACGCTTTGTCTGCGGCTATCAAGAGGTGTGGCCACCACGCCAACGGAAACATCAAGTTCTTCGGCAAGTTCTGATTCAAAGGCACCAACCATTTGTACGTAATCATCAGGAACAGCATAGGGGGCTGTATCAATGATGCTAAAAGTGGTGTGCCAGTCAACATCGCGGTCATCGCCATCTATTTCAATAGTTGCGGTAATATTGAGCGCAACCAGGTTGTCGGCATCTGCTGCGCCTTCGGCAAATACAACGTGACCGTTATCTGCAACCCTGAGATCATGATCGTGACCTGAAAGGATGAAGTCAGCTACTCCGGTGTTGATCATTTCCTGATCTTGCGCCCAGTCGGAGTGGGTTACGACGACCACAATATCTGCGCCCTCTTCGCGCAATGTTGCCGCATTGGATTCAAGGGTTTGAATAGCGGCGGCAAACTGCAAGGTGCCGGGGCTTGAAACTGTGGCGGTTGTGTCAAGGGTCAGACCAATAACACCGACCTTGAGGGGACCAAATTCATACATGGTGGTATCGGAAAACCCATCCACAATCGAGCCGTCTTCGTTGCGCATGTTGGCGGCAAGCAGTGTTGAGTTCAGATCACCCATGCGTTCAATGAAAATGTCTTCACCAAAATCGTATTCGTGGTTGCCTGGAACAAAAACATCAGGGGCCTCCAGATTGAGCAGTTCAATCACGTGGGCACCTTTATCGATTCCAGAAAAAAGTGAGGGAGAAATTGTATCGCCTGGAAAGGCATAAATTACATTTTCATTGTTGGCCTTTATATCACGGGCCACAGCAGCAGCGCGTCCGAAGCCGCCGCGTTCTTCATCAACGGCCATTTCGTAAAGGTCGGAAGCGACCAGTAAAGTGAATTTGATTTCCTGGACTTCTTGAGCCAGCGCATTGGCGCCTGACAGCGAAAGCAGGGCGATTGACCCCAGAAGTGTGGCTTTGAAATTGGATGTCATTTGTGCCTCCCTTAAAGACAAGTGATTTATTGTTGTTTTGCATTGAGTCTAGAACTTTTTTTATCATACATGACAATATTGCCGAGGCAAACGGTTCCAGTGGAATTGATTTTAATATGCAGAGATGAACTGTCTGAAATCAGAGATGAACGCTGCCGGTTGAATGGGGAAGTTCAGGGAAAGGGACAGTATATATTGAGCCAAATGTGTACCTTAAAGCGAGATAAATATATGACATTAAGTTGCCATTTGTCGGGTTCATGCCTACATATAGTTTAGATTCTAATTGGAGATTGCGATATGGACGGTCTGAGTGTCACATTAATTGGCGTGGGTATTTTATTCATACTGGTGTTGTTTGCCGGTGCAAAAATGGTGCCGCAGGGGTTTAACTTCACTATTGAGCGGTTTGGAAAATATACGCGCACGCTTGAGCCGGGCCTTAGTCTGATTGTGCCGTTTATTGATAGAATCGGGCAGAAGATGAATATGATGGAGCAGGTTTTGGACGTGCCCCATCAGGAAGTTATCACCAAGGATAATGCTACCGTGACGGCCAACGGGGTGACTTTTTATCAGGTTACCGATGCGCCTTCTGCAGCCTATGAAGTGGCGCGGCTTGAACATGCAATTCTGAACCTGACCATGACCAATATACGTACGGTGATGGGGTCAATGGATTTGGATGAATTGCTTTCAAATCGTGATGAAATCAACACGCGTTTATTGCGGGTTGTTGATGAGGCTGTTTCTCCTTGGGGCGTCAAAATTTCACGAATTGAAATTAAAGATATCGATCCGCCAAAGGATCTGATTGAAGCGATGGGTCGCCAGATGAAAGCGGAACGTGAAAAGCGTGCAACTATTCTTGAGTCTGAGGGGGCGCGTCAGGCAGCAATTTTGACGGCAGAGGGGTTGAAGCTGTCTCAGGTTCTTGAAGCTGAGGGGCGGCGCGAAGCTGCGTTTCGTGATGCGGAGGCGCGTGAACGGCAGGCTCAGGCTGAGGCGCAGGCGACAACGATGGTGTCTGAAGCTATTGCAGCTGGTGATGTGCAGGCGATCAATTATTTTGTGGCCAATAACTATATTTCAGCGCTTGAAAGCATTGCAAAATCACCAAATCAAAAGGTACTTATGATGCCGCTTGAAGCTGCCAGTGTAATTGGTGCCATAGGTGGCGTTGCCGAAATTGCCAGGGAAGCATTTGGGGGAGAAAAGCCTAAAAGTTCTTCAAAGGGGCGTCCTCCCAGTTCTGGTCGGTAGAAGGCCCGATAGATTTTATTGATGCCGCTATATTCTGATTTTAACGTTACAGACGATTGTGGAGAGAAGCTATGGATTTGATAAATCTGTTTGGTGAATATGTTCCCTGGTCCTGGATTGTGGGTGGGTTGGTTTTGCTTGCGATTGAACTGATTGCGCCGGGCGGGATTTTTGTCTGGCTTGGTGGTGCGGCGATCGTTACCGGATTGCTTACGCTTCTTGCACCCTTTGGTTTGCCAGTTCAATTCGCAATCTTTGGCATATTGTCTATCCTTGGTCTGGCGGGCTGGATTGCGATGCGACGACGTGCGCCCCCTGAAACAGACGCGCCTTTTTTGAACAAGAGGGTCGAGCGCTTTGTTGGTAAAGAAGGGTTTTTGAGCGAAGCTATTCGTGGCGAAAAAGGGCGGATGGAAATCGGTGAAAGCGTATGGCGCGTTACCGGGCCTGAATTGCCAACCGGGCACCGGGTGCGCATCGTTGGCTATAAAGGCACTTTGTTGAGCGTGGAGTCAGCGGAAGAAAATCGCACCGAAACGGCCTAGTTTCTCTTTGGCGCTTGCCCCTAAGGGCGAAGTTCAGGGGGAACCGGGGGGTCTTCGTTCATTATCAGGATAGAAACTCGCTGGTTTGCGTCCAGATAGGGGTTGTTTGGAAAAAACGGTTCCGCGTCTGCCTGTCCGACAACGGAGTGGACACGGTCCGAATTAAGGCCGAATTCTTCCAGAATTGAACGTATTGAGTTGGCGCGGTCGCTAGAGAGTTCCCATTTTCCATAGCGTGGATTGGGATAAAGGGACCCGGCGGCGGTGTGGCCTGAAATACGGATCTGGTTTGGCAATTGCGCAAGAACCGGAGCAATGGCGGCGATTGCCTTCCGGGTGATTTCATAGGGGTATTTTGACCCCTCGGGGAACATGGAACGTCCTTCCTGATCAGCGATCAGAATATTGAGCCCCTCTTCTGTTTGCTGAACAATCAAGTTGTCTGAAACTGAGGTAATGTCTGGGAGTTCTCGCCACGCCTGACGTAGAGTGGCGGCTGCCAGTGAAAAACGGTTGGCCTGTTCCACTTCATTGGAGGGGATTTTGAAAGTGTTTGCGTTTGGGCCTTGCGCCTGACTTTCGTCATTTCTTTCAGTGGCAAACTCTGTGTTTTCCTCTCGCTCAATGGGGGAAAGTCGTTTAACGAAATCACGTTCTGGATTGCCATCGCGTTCAACAACCCCGGCGCGCTGTTCCTCCTGGCGAATTCCGAAGGCGTCTTTTACCGAACCTGATACGATCTGTAGTTTTTCGGTGTCTTGAATGGAAAACGAAATCAGCAACACAAAAAACACAACCAGAATTGACATCAGGTCGGCAAAAGTGAGCAGCCATTCAGGAAGGCCATCGGGACATTTGTGTTTGGTCGCCATGGGTTAAATCA
>JAJRRJ010000047.1 GCA_024279575.1 Alphaproteobacteria bacterium
GGTAGGCAGGATTTTGCATCAGCGCATGGCGGCAATGGCTCTTAGTAAAGCATTGTAGGGCAGGGCGCGCGAGGTAAGCTGGTTGACTGTGCCTGTTGGGGCTGGTTAACACCATATAATGAGTGGATTTTTTAAATTCAATGGCCGTTATCGCAACAATGCTTTGACTGCTTGGCAAAATCAGGATAGACACGCGCGAAATTTGAATGCGATTTATCTCATTCAAGCGGATATGGTGAAATTGGTAGACACGCAAGATTTAGGTTCTTGTGCCGCGAGGCGTGTGGGTTCAAGTCCCTCTATCCGCACCACTTTTTACGAACTGCCACGGGTGGTGGTTCAATAATTGAATATGACGAGGCAATTCAGGAGTTGTCTCAATGAACACTCACAGCAGGACTTAACTCATGTCAGCGACTAAATCCGTTTCAGTGACCGAAACTCTAAACAAGGGACTGAAACGTAAACTCGACGTTGTAATCCCGGCGCAGGAGCTTGTGGCCCGCCAAGACGCCAAACTTGTGGAGCTAAAGGGCAAAGCCAATATTAAAGGGTGTCGCCCCGGCAAAGTGCCCATGTCCCATTTGAAAAAGATTTACGGACAGTCAGTTATGTCTGAAGTCATGCAGGATGCAATCAATTCCACCGTTGCAAGCACGCTGGAAGAGCGGGACGAAAAGCCTGCCATGCAACCTAAGGTTGATATGAGCGAAGATCAGGGGGTCATCAACCGGGTGATCAGTGGTGAAGCCGATCTTGAATTTAATGTGACATATGAGGTTTTGCCTGTATTTGAGTTGATGGAATTCAATAAAATTACAATTGAAAAGCCGGTTGTTCCCATTTCTGATGAAGATGTCAAAAAGGAAATGGGACGTTTGTTTTCTGAACAACGTGAATATGACACCAAGAAAGATGGTGCAAAAATTGCTATGGAAGACCGGATTGGTCTTAGCTTTGTCGGTAAGATCGATGACGTGGCGTTTGAGGGTGGCTCCAGCGACCATGCGCATCTTGTTGTGGGTGCGGGCCAGTATATTCCCGGCTTTGAAGAGCAGCTTGTTGGTATGAAAAAAGGGGACAAGGGTGACGTGAAGGTTACTTTCCCCAAGGACTATAACAATGCCGACCTTGCCGGAAAAGATGCGGTTTTTGCCGTGGAAATCCTGCATGTTGATACGCCAAAGAAGGGCAAGCTGGACGATGAATTTGCCAAAAAGCTGGGGCTGGATGATCTCAAGGCGCTTGAAGAAATGGTGCGTACACAAATTTCAGCGGCCCATGAAACCATGTCACGCCAGCGGGTAAAACGCCTGGTTTTGGATGCACTTGATGAGGGGCATAAATTTGATTTGCCTGAACAGCTGGTGGAAAATGAGTTCGAAACTATCTGGCAGCGTGTGGTGCAAGAACTTGAAGCCAATAAAAAGACTTTTGAGGACGAGGGAACAACGGAAGAAGAAGCGAAGGAGCAATATCGCTCAATTGCTGAACGCCGGGTTCGCCTTGGGCTGGTTGTTGCTGAAGTGGGTAATGTCAACAAGATTGAAGTTACCGATGAGGAGCATCAGCAGGCTCTGATTGCGGAGGTTAAGCGTTTCCCGGGCCAGGAGCAGGAAGTTTACGACTATTATCTAAAAAACCAGCAGGCGCTGTCTTCATTGCGCGCTCCGGTTTTTGAAAATAAAGTAGTGACATTTGTTTCAGAACTGGCAGAAACAAGCGAAGTGGAAATGACCCGCGAAGCGCTGAATACGCTGGTTAATGAGGAAGAAGACGAATAGTCATAACTTCTTATGCAATAAAATTTTGGGCTGCCGGAGACGGTGGCCCTTTTTTATGCATAAATATTGTTAGGCTTGGATTTTGCTAGGTTTGAATTATGGAAAATTCCTGGAAGAATAATGCGCTGTTGACGCCGGATCAAATGGGGCGGGCAGATAAGCTGGCGGTGAAGGCCGGGGTGGCATCGCTTGATCTCATGGAAGCTGCGGGGCGCGGGGTTGTCGATGCAATTGTTGCGCGGTTTTCGCCAAGAGATGTGCTGGTATTATGTGGGCCGGGGAACAATGGCGGGGATGGTTTCGTGGTGGCGCGGATGCTTGCCGCATTGGGCTGGCCGGTACGGGTGCGCCTGTTGGGGGACGTCAAAAATCCTGGCGGGGACGCGGCGATAAATGCGCAGCGTTGGCAAGGGGAAATTGAAGCACTCAGCGCTGGCGACGGGTTTGGTGCCGGGTTAATTGTTGATGCGTTGCTGGGGGCAGGGCTGGATCGTGATGTTGTTGGCGAATTGGCGAAGGTTATTGAAAAAATCAATGCCGCGGATACGTCCGTTATCAGCGTTGATGTGCCTTCGGGGCTGGACGGGGAAACAGGCAGGGTGTGCGGTGTTTGTGTCAGGGCAGACTTGTCTGTGACATTTTTTCGCAAAAAACCAGGGCACTTGCTGCTTCCGGGGCGAAGGTTTTGCGGGGTGGTTGAGGTTGTTGATATCGGGGTGCCGGAAGGTGTTCTTGATCAAATTGATGTGCATACGGTTGAGAACGGTCCAGAAATCTGGGCGCTGCCTCAGGCTCAAGATGATGGCAATAAATTCACTCGCGGGCATTGTGTGGTGGTGAGTGGGGATGAATTGCATAGCGGGGCCGCACGGTTGGCGGCACGGGCGGCGGCGCGGGTGGGGGCGGGGCTGGTGAGTTTGGCCGGGACGCGGGGGGCGTTGCTGGTGCATGCAAGTCACGTCAGTTCAATCATGCTGAATGAGGTAGCAAATGGGCCGGCGCTCGGGGCGCTGTTGGAGGATAGCCGCAAGAATGCAGTGGTCATCGGTCCGGCGAAAGGGATAGGTGAGGGGACGCGGCAAATGGTGTTGGCGGCGCTTGAGTCGGGGGCGGCAACTGTGCTTGATGCAGATGCGCTCACTTCGTTTGCCGAGCATTCTGAGGTTTTGTTCGCAGCGATCAAGGACTTGCCAAAACGCGATGTGGTGCTGACGCCGCATGGAGGAGAGTTTTTGAGATTGTTTGGCGTGGACACAGATCATACTAAATTGGTTCTTGCCCGGCGGGCGGCCAAAGAAGCGGGGGCAATTGTGGTTTACAAAGGGGCAGACACTGTGATTGCAGCGCCAGACGGTTGGGCCGCAATTAATTCCAACGCGCCGCCAACTCTGGCTACAGCGGGAAGCGGGGATGTGCTGGCAGGGATAATCGGAGGGCTGTTGGCGCAGGGAATGGCTGGCTGGGAAGCGGCATGTGCGGGGGTGTTTATTCATGGAGAAGCGGCGAATCAGTTTGGCGGGGCGGGGCTGATCGCTGAGGATTTACCCGATCTTATTCCTGATGTTTTGTTGGGGCTGGCTTAAGAGATGCAAATTGAGACATTAAAAAGCATTGAAATTGCTGTTGAGTTGCTCAAGCAGGCCGGGCAGGACTGGTGGTTGATTGGCGGCGCTGCTTTTCTTGCGCACGGGGTTGGTTCCGGGGCATTAAAGGATATTGACGTGTTGATCGGCAGCGCGGACGCGCGCCAAATGGAATATGGCCCAGAAATGCAATTGCTAGAACGGGCTGGAAGCAACCTGTTCAGGTCTGCGCATTATTTTTCCTGCCATACCGGAAGTGTTCCGATTGAGTTTATGGCTGATCTAAAAGTGCGAAAAAATGACAAATGGCATTTGCTGGCACCAAAAACCCGAGTGCGGAAAATGATTTCAAACTGTGAGGTTTATGTGCCAGATGTTGCGGAGTTGATTGAAATTGCACAGCTTTTTGGCCGTGAAAAAGATTTGGCGCGCATCGTGCAACTTGATGCTCGAATGCTCAAGTGACGAACGCCAAACCAAGGCTTGTTTTGTTTGCCTACCAGCTGACTATCAGCTTTTCCAACCCGTGGAAATGATATGCATTCATGTATTCTGGCGGTTCGGCCAGTTTCAGGTTTGGCAAGCGTTCAAACAGCACCTTTAATGATGTTTGCATTTCGAGGCGGGCTAACGGTGCGCCGATGCAAAAATGGATGCCGGCACCAAAGGTTGCGTTGGCAGCAATTTTGCGAAACGGGTCAAACGTGTTGGCGTTTTTGAATTGAGATGGATCGTGGTTGGCCGCAGCAAGGAGCAGGCCCACTTCGTCTCCCATCTTTAATTTGATGCCATTGTCCAGCTCCAGGTCTTCAAGCGCATAGCGGGTAAACATATGCAAGGGGGCGTCAAATCGAATGCACTCTTCTACAGTAGTGGCGGTTTGCGCATCGTTGGTGAACAGGGTTTTGGCCGCGTGCGGGCTTTCAAGAATGGTTTTTACCGCATTGCCTGTTTGATGAACTGTGGCTTCGTGGCCCGCATTGAGCAAAAGAATTGTACTTGAAATCAATTCTTCATCGCTTAAATGTTCGCCTTTGGCCTCTGTAGAAATCATGTGGGAGAGTAAATCTTCTCCGATATTTTTGCGCCGCTGGTTGATGAGGTCCTGCAAATAGGCAGAAAACTCTTTTGCCGCCTGATTGGCGGTAAGCTCATCATCAAGGGTGCGGCCAAACATATACATGGCGACAATTTTGTGGGACCAGTCGAGTAACATCGGCCCGTCTTTTTCAGGAATGGCCAGCATTTGTGTAATAATCAATAATGGGATCGGGGTGGCAAAGCTTTTTAGCAGGTCGGTTTTGCCATCACTTTCAAAATCATCAATCAGTTTATGGGCCAGTTGCTCAACCTGAGGGCGCAACTGCTCCACCTGTCGCGAGACAAAAGCGCGATTGACCAAGGTGCGCAAACGGGTGTGAACTGGCGGCTCGACATTGAGCAGGGAGTGTTTTTCCGATAGAACAAAATCTGCGGTGTGGGGCGGTAATTCAGGCCAGCCCAATTGTTCGCGGGAGGTCAGATGCAGGATCTGGCGGCCAAAGCGTTTGTCGCGCAGCAGGGCGTTGACGTTATGCCAGCTGGCAAATACCCAATGGCCGTATTGTTGCCACATAAGGGGATCATCACCGCCATACATTGCCTCGTAGAGGGCGTAAGGATTTTGTACAAAAGCATTGTCTTGTGGATCGCAGGACAGGCTTTTTTTAATTTGATCAATTTGAAATGGCGCAGAATTATTCATGCGTTAGGCATAAACACAAGCAAATCCCTTGAATAGGTCAGAAACGCAACATAGATAGATTTTACGCGTTGTGAACCGGGTACTGGTTGGAATTGCATATTAGTTGTTTGAATAAATTGATTCGCCCTAGCCCTGAATTTGCCCCACTGGAGAAACTCCCATGCAAGACCCAATCGACACTTATATGAACCTGGTACCTATGGTGGTTGAGCAAACCAACCGTGGCGAACGGGCCTATGATATTTTTTCACGTCTGCTCAAGGAGCGGATTATTTTTGTAACCGGCGTGGTTGAAGATAATATGGCGTCATTGATTATCGCACAATTGCTGTTTCTTGAGTCGGACAATCCCAAAAAAGAAATTTCCATGTATATCAATTCACCGGGCGGCGTTGTGACAGCCGGTCTTGGGATATACGATACGATGCAGTTTATTCGCCCTGCGGTTTCTACGCTTTGTCTTGGGCAGGCTGCATCCATGGGGTCGCTTTTGCTGGCTGCGGGTGAAAAAGGTATGCGCGGCACTCTGCCCAATTCACGGGTCATGGTGCATCAGCCCTCTGGTGGTTTTCAGGGGCAGGTGACCGATATTCTGATCCACGCCAAAGAGGTTGAAGACCTGAAGCGGCGGTTGAATGAAATTTACGTCAAGCACACCGGTCAGGATTATGACAAAATTGAAAGTGCGCTTGAGCGTGATAACTTCATGACGGCGGAGCAGGCCAAGGAATTTGGCATTGTTGACACTATCCATGAAAAACGTGCGATTCCAACCGAAGAGTAAAATTGCACCTATTAACGAACATTTCAGTGAATGGGGTTCTGGGCGCGTGAATATATTGCGCGCTGAACTCTGGCGAACTATGGTTCAGTTTGCTTACACTTTTTTTAGCCCTGCGGGGTTAGGGTCTTTGTCAGGGGCCTAAACTTACCGGCCAAATGTCTAAAAAGGCAAAGTGCCAATTTTTCGGAGTGACTATATGTCCAAAGATGATTCAAGCGGCGATTCTTCAAAAAATACGCTTTATTGTTCCTTTTGCGGGAAGTCCCAGCACGAGGTTCGCAAACTGATTGCCGGACCCACTGTGTTCATTTGTGATGAATGCGTGGAACTATGTATGGATATTATCCGGGAGGAAGGTAAAACCTCGTTGGCCAAGTCCACCGACGGCATGCTTACTCCAAAAGAAATTTGTGAGGTTCTGGACGATTATGTTATTGGACAGGATCGTGCAAAACGCGTTTTGAGTGTTGCTGTTCATAACCATTACAAGCGCTTAAATCACTCCTCATCAAAGCAAGATATTGAACTTGCAAAATCCAATATTCTGCTTATTGGGCCAACCGGGTGCGGCAAGACATTTTTGGCGCAAACTCTGGCGCGCATTATTGATGTTCCCTTTACAATGGCCGATGCAACAACGCTTACAGAAGCTGGTTATGTGGGAGAGGATGTTGAGAACATCATTCTAAAACTTTTGCAGTCAGCTGAGTATGATGTGGAAAAAGCGCAACGCGGTATCGTTTATATCGATGAGGTGGATAAAATTTCGCGCAAGTCTGATAACCCCTCGATTACCCGTGATGTTTCGGGTGAGGGCGTTCAGCAGGCATTGCTGAAGGTAATGGAAGGCACTGTTGCCTCTGTTCCACCGCAAGGGGGGCGCAAGCACCCTCAGCAGGAATTTTTGCAGGTGGATACCACCAATATTCTGTTTATTGTTGGCGGAGCTTTTGCTGGTTTGGAAAAACTTATTTCAGCACGCGGCGATGGATCATCCATTGGGTTTGCTGCTGAAGTGAAGGACATTGACGACCGTCGGGTTGGTGAGTTGTTTGCTGAAGTTCAGCCAGAAGATCTGGTGAAATTTGGCCTTATTCCAGAATTTGTAGGACGGTTGCCGGTTATTACCACCCTTGAAGATCTGGATGAAGAGACGCTGGTGCAAATTTTGTCAAAGCCCAAAAATGCTTTGGTGCGTCAATATCAGCGTCTGTTTGAGATGGAAGATGTTGAACTGACTTTCCAGGATGAAGCGTTGATTTCGATTGCAAAACAGGCGATTACACGCAAAACGGGCGCGCGTGGGTTGCGTTCAATCATGGACGCAATTTTGCTTGATACGATGTATGAACTTCCCGGCCTTGAGGGCGTAAAGGAAGTTGTTATCAGTGCTGAAGTTGTAGATGGCGAGGATGTTAAGCCTCTCTATATTTATGCGGATGCAGAAGAAGAAATTTTGGTTGAAGCTAAAGACGCCGGTTGATTATATAACGTTTTGTTGTTTTTTGTCCGCGATATGTCAGGTACATATCGCGGACTTTTTTGTGAACATCAGGTTCCCATACATAATTTGTCGTTATTTGACTTGTTCGTGCAAATAAGAACCCTATCTTAGAAGCTCAAGAATCATACAGTGCTGGTGTAAATCCGGGCTGTCTTTTGCGCGTTGGCACCTGGTGCGGCGTTGCGGGAAAGGAAAAAGTAATGTCTGAGGACAAGACCCCTAAATCTCTTTCGCCGAAAGACGATGTTTATCCAGTATTGCCGTTGCGGGATATCGTTGTATTTCCCGGAATGATCGTCCCGTTGTTTGTGGGGCGTGAAAAATCTGTCAGGGCGCTGGAAGAAGTTATGCGCGATGACAAACATATTGTGATCGTAACACAGCGCAATACACAGGATGATGACCCAACACCTGAAGACCTGTATGAGGTGGGGACGATTGGATCAGTGTTGCAACTGTTAAAACGGCCTGATGGTACTGTAAAAATTCTTGTGGAAGGATTACAGCGCTCGCGGCTGGAAACATTTGTGCAAACTGAAGATTATTTTTTGGCGGTTGCCAAGAAAATGGATGAGCCTGACTATAGCAGTATTGAAGTGGAAGCTCTGGCGCGCTCAACGGTTTCTGAATTTGAAAATTATGTGAAGTTGAACAAAAAGATTTCTGCGGATGTAGTGGGGGCCGTCACTCAAATCGATGACCACCTTAAGCTTGCGGATACTATTGCATCACATCTGGTGGTGAAAATTGACGAAAAGCAGGAATTGCTGGAAGCGCCGTCTGTTAGTGAGCGACTGGAACAAATTCTGGTTTTAATGGAAAGCGAAATTGGTGTTTTGCAGGTTGAAAAGCGTATCCGTGGCCGGGTAAAGCGGCAGATGGAGAAAACTCAGCGTGAATACTATCTCAATGAGCAGATGAAGGCCATCCAGCGTGAGTTGGGTGACGGGGAAGAGGGAAGCTCTGAGCTTGCCGAGCTGGAAGAAAAACTCGACAACACCAAATTGAGCAAAGAAGCTCGCGAAAAGGCGGACGGGGAACTTAAAAAACTCAAGCAGATGAGCCCGATGTCGGCGGAAGCCACTGTTGTGCGCAATTATCTGGACTGGATGACCGCTCTGCCATGGTCCAAGCGTTCGCGGATCAAGAAGGATTTGGCAAAAGCCGAAGAAATTCTTGATCGGGATCACTATGGGCTGAAAAAAGTCAAAGAGCGTATTATTGAATATCTTGCGGTGCAAAACCGGACTGGAAAACTCAAGGGGCCGATTTTATGCCTGGTTGGGCCTCCAGGGGTTGGTAAAACTTCCCTTGGTAAATCGATTGCAAAGGCGACGGGCCGTGAATTTGTGCGTATGTCGCTGGGCGGTGTGCGCGATGAAGCTGAAATTCGTGGACATCGGCGGACCTATATCGGGTCGATGCCGGGTAAAGTGATCCAGTCTATGAAAAGGCCGGCAAGTCTAATCCGCTGTTTTTGCTCGATGAAATTGACAAAATGGGACAGGATTTCCGGGGCGATCCTTCTTCGGCATTACTTGAAGTATTGGACCCTGAACAGAACAATGAATTTAATGATCATTATCTGGAGGTGGACTATGACCTCTCGGACGTGATGTTTGTGAACACGGCCAACACCCTTAATCTTCCGGGGCCATCAATGGATCGGATGGAAATTATTCGGTTGAGCGGGTACACGGAAGAGGAAAAGTGTGAAATTGCGCGTCGTCACCTGATCCCGCAAAGTCTTAAGGACAACGGGCTGAAGGGTGATGAATTTGAACTGCCTGATGCCCAGCTTAAACTGTTGGTGCAGCGCTATACGCGCGAAGCAGGGGTGCGTAACCTTAAACGTGAAATTTCTAAACTGATGCGCAAATCTGTCAAAACACTGATGGTGGGCGAAGCCAAATCTATAACTATCGATGAGGTAACGCTTGAGGAATATCTTGGGCCACCTCCATTCAGGTTCGGCGAAATTGACGAAGACCCTCAGGTGGGTGTTGTGACCGGGTTGGCATGGACACCGGTGGGAGGCGAATTGCTGACCATTGAGGGCGTGTTGACACCCGGCAAAGGCAAGATGACTGTTACTGGCAACCTTAAGGATGTCATGAAGGAATCTATCTCTGCGGCGGCGGCGTATGTGCGTTCGCGTTCTATTGAATTTGGAATCGAGCCGCCAAAATTCGATAGAAGTGATATTCATGTGCATGTGCCTGAAGGGGCAACGCCCAAGGACGGCCCTTCAGCAGGAATTGGCATGGCCACTGCTATCGTTTCGATGATGACCCAGATTGCAGTGCGTAATGATTTGGCCATGACTGGTGAAATTACCCTTCGTGGACGCGTATTGCCTATTGGTGGATTAAAGGAAAAACTGCTGGCGGCACTTCGCGGGGGGATTAAAACCGTTTTGATTCCCGAGGATAATGTGCACGACCTCAAGGACTTGCCTGACAGTGTAAAAGAGGGGCTGGAGATAATCCCGGTTTCGCGAATGGGACAGGTGATTGAGCATGCATTGGTCTCTAAGCCTGAACCTATTGAGTGGTCCCCCGAAAAAGCTGCCGCAGCTGCAGCTGAAGCGGCTAAGCTTTCCAGGCAGGATGGGGGAACCGGGCTGGCCCATTGACCTCATCAATGCGACAATAATATTGTCGGTTTAGCTCAGACAACTAATTTGAGGCAGCGTTTTAGTGGCGCTGCCTTTTTTGTGGGCAGAAAAGAGCAGGGCTAAATGAACAAAGCGTTGGTAGTTGTGTTGTTGTCCGTGACACTGGATGCGATCGGCATTGGCCTGATTTTCCCGATTTTGCCCTCATTGTTGCGTGAGTTGACCGGTGCGGTAGAAATTTCAGCTTTGTATGGGGGGATACTTGCCGGATATGCGTTGATGCTGTTTTTGTTCGCGCCGATTTTGGGGATGCTTTCGGATCGA
>JAJRRJ010000048.1 GCA_024279575.1 Alphaproteobacteria bacterium
AAACTCTTGCGTCAGTTTGGAAAACCACCCACAAAATACGGTATAGAACAAAGCAGGAAACCTATATAAATTGCGATTCGGACAGGGTTTGTTCCTTATTCGTACTGAACATTAACAAAAACAGGTTTTTCTCGAAGACAACCCCGTGCAAATGTCCTAATTCAACACATCCAATAACGGTGCCGGCTCCAGTTAAATGCACAAAACAGCCTCTACAATGCCTAAACAGAGCCATATCTCCCACACGATGGGAGCCACCGATGCCGTGCGCAACACAAAGGCTGTCCTTGGCCCCACCAACACCGGCAAAACCCATTATGCCATCGAACGTATGCTGGCCCACCGCACCGGCATGATCGGTTTGCCCCTTCGTTTATTGGCGCGTGAAGTATATAATCGGGTCTGCGCCCGCGTTCCCAAAAATGATGTTGCCCTGGTCACCGGGGAAGAGCGTATCATCCCCAAAAAAGCCCGCTACTGGATCGCCACCGTTGAAGCCATGCCCCAGAATATGGTTCTGGACTTTGTGGCCATCGATGAAATTCAAACAGCAACGGACTTTGAGCGTGGCCATGTGTTCACCCATCGCCTTCTTAAGGCCCGTGGCACCCATGAAACTCTGCTATTGGGTGCACAAACCATGGGACCAGTTATTTCGGCCCTGTTGCCCGGCATTGAGATCATTGAGCGCCCCCGTCTATCGGAACTGTTTTATGCCGGTTCAAAAAAAATCACCCGCGTCCCGCCACGCTCGGCCATCATCGCCTTTTCCGCACAACAGGTTTATGCCATTGCCGAACTGGTACGACGCGAACGCGGCGGCGCAGCAATCGTGATGGGTGCCCTCTCCCCCCGCACCCGCAACGCCCAGGTCGAACTCTACCAGAATGGCGAGGTGGATATTCTGGTCGCCACTGACGCCATAGGCATGGGACTGAACCTTGATATTCAGCATGTGGCCTTTTCTTCTGATACCAAATTCGATGGCCGTCAAACCCGGCCTCTAAGCGCAGCGGAAATGGGCCAGATCGCAGGACGGGCTGGCAGACACACCAATGATGGCACTTTTGGTGTCACCAGCCACGCCCCTCTTTTGGATGAAGAGATGGTGGCACGATTGCAAAACCATGAATTTGACCCGGTAAAAATCCTGCAATGGCGCAACTCAGATCTGGATTATTCATCCCCCCTGAATCTGCGCAACTCCCTTGAAATAATCCCTGATCATAAAAGGCTGACCCGCGTCCCCGTAAACATTGATCAGCGCACCCTGGAAACACTTATGTCCCGCGGCAACGCCCACCCGGCCAACAGCCGAGCCGAAACGGACCTGCTCTGGCAATGCTGCCAGATTCCCGATTATCGCGGCATCTCCCTAAACCAGCACGCCGACATCGTTTCTCAGGTTTTTACCAACCTGATCGACACCGGAAACGTGAACAATTCATGGCTCCAGCAACAGGTGAATTTTTGCGACAATATGAGCGGGGACATCGATACGCTCTCCAACCGTATCAAACAAATTCGCACCTGGACTTTCCTTGCCAATAAAAAAGATTGGCTAAATGACCAAAAATATTGGCAACACCTGACCACTGATATAGAAAATCGTTTAAGCGATGCGCTCCATGAGCGTTTAACCCGGCGTTTTGTGGACAAACGCACCTCAATATTGATACGGCATCTTAGAGACAAACGCATGACAACACCTGAAATATCCCCTAAAGGCGAAATCACACTTGAAGGCCAGCTTATTGGCACGATCGAGGGATTCCGCTTCAAATTGGCCAAAGGCGATAAGGCCGGTGACCAAATCAGCACGAACTCAAAAGGTGCTGAAGCTGCTGCTGCGACCCTGATTGCGCCAGAAATTGTCAACCGCGCCAGAAAACTGGCAGCGACACCCAATGATAAAATCGTTCTGACCACTGATGGGTTTTTGCGCTGGAAGGGCGAAATAATTGCCGAATTGACTCCCGGGGATGACATTTTTTCACCGCGCATTATCGTATTGGCGGACCAAAGCCTTACCGGCCCCGACCTTGATCATGTTCAGGATCGGCTTAATATGTGGCTCAAGCACCTGATCAACACCCAGCTTGAGCAAATAATTGCCTTGCGTAACCCCGTCGAACTTGAAGGGGCTGCCCGTGGCGTTGCCTTCCAGCTTTCAGAAAGCTTTGGTATTCTATCACGGCAAAAAATTGCCAACGATATCAAAGGGCTGGATCAGGAATTGCGCGGGAAAATGCGCCGCCTTGGCATTCGCTTTGGCGCCTACCACATTTATTTACCCCTGACCCTGAAACCAGCCCCGCGCGAGTTGGCGCTGATACTGTACGCCCTAAAACATGGCGGGTTGCGTCAACCCGGCGTTTCAGACATTCCCGCGATTGTTTTATCCGGGCGAACATCCTTTGAAATCAACCCCGAAGTCTCCCGCTCCCTTTATGAAGTTGCCGGCTTTAAGGTTGCGGGCAAGCGTGCGGTTCGTGTGGACATTTTAGAACGGCTGGCGGACATCATTCGTCCCCTTATCAGTTTTGATTCTGAAAAAAATGCTGCCAGTACAAATCCCGTTATGGCCCCCGAGGGGGCAGCAAAACGCAATGGTTTTGAAGTCACTGTTCAAATGACATCCCTGCTCGGATGTGCAGGGGACGACTTTTCCGAAATCCTCAAATCCCTTGGCTATAGGGTGGAGCGTAAAGAAATCACTGAACAGCAGACAGATATTTCAACAGGCAAACAAACACCTGACACCAAAGAAAGTTCTGATGTTGCAGATTTAGCAAAACTCGACGACGCATCGCCCAAAGAGGTGGAAAAACTTAAAGCAGACACCGCCAATCTCAACGAAACAACAATGTCCCTTGAAAAACTGGATGAAACCGCTCAGTCTTCCCAAAAAGATAAGGAAGAAGCCCCGGAACCAAAATTTGAAGAAATCTGGTTTCCGGTTTTCAAACGCAATCAAAACCACGCCCCCCGCGCCAGTCAGGACAAAAGAACTGACAAGGGGGAGGGCAAAAACTCCCACGGCAAAAACTCCCAAAGGAAAAACCCTACCCGGCAGTTCCCGAACAAAAACCGTTCAGGTAGCAAGCCCAACAGGCCCCGTGAAAAACCAATTGACCCTGATTCCCCCTTTGCCGCTCTGGCTGCATTAAAATTACAGGGGAACAAAAAATAGGTACAAATCCCTCAAGCACTCCTGCCCCCGACACTTGCGCATCAAAAATTCAACATTGTGCACCAGTGCCCCAGCGCCTGGACAAGTGGCTCTGGTTTACTCGCGTAACCAAAACCCGCTCCCTGGCTCAAAAGCTTATCAGGGAGGGGGGCGTACGGATCGATGGAACGCGCTCCGTGAAAACCAGTCAGATGATTTCCAGGGGAGCAGTTCTTACAATTGCCTATGCAGATTCCATCCGCATACTCAAAATGATCAAACCGGGCACACGGCGTGGTCCCGCAAATGAAGCGCAGGTTCTCTATGAAGACCTGTCACCACCCGCTCCACCAAAAAAACCTATATTTCAAAAAACCCCCGACCCACCCGGGACCCGGGAAGTGGACGCCCAACTAAAAAACAACGCAGGGAAACCGACCGCCTTCTTCAACGTTAACCGTCCCCGGCTTGCCCGAGCGGCAGGTTTATTTTATTAGCTGATACTAATGGTTGAGTTTATGCGCAAAAAAAGCTAGCTGATACGCCAACAGGCATCCAATAGCCGGATGCTTTTTCCATTCACCACTTTTAGGCATACATATGACTTACATCGTTTCGGACAATTGCATCATGTGCAAATACACGGATTGCGTTGAGGTTTGCCCGGTAGACTGTTTTTACGAAGGTGAAAACATGCTGGTCATTCACCCTGACGAGTGCATTGATTGCGGAGTGTGCGAACCTGAATGTCCAGCCGATGCCATCAGCGCAGACACCGAATCCGGCCTTGAAAAATGGCTTGAAATCAATACCAGGTTCGCCTCTATCTGGCCCAACATAACCGGACAGACCGCCCCGATGCCCGATGCGGAAAAACACGACGGCGAAAAAGGAAAGTTTGAGAAATACTTTTCTGAAGAGCCCGGCGAAGGGGATTGAGGACCCTGATTTCTCAACCTGTTTCATTTGCCAAAAATGTTTTGAATACTCTTCACACCAAAGCATCCAGACCTGCCCTGGCCTGTTTCTTTTGATTTTTTTGTATTTTTGTGTTATATCACTGAAATTGATGCAGCAAAGCAGAATTGATGAGCTTCAGGGTAAAACGTGCGCCCGACATTTTGACCTACTCCAAAAATGTAAACTCCATGCAAGTCCGGCATACATTGCCAGAATGTGAGGGAGTTTGTTTGGGGTGAAACATTTCTGATTTCCCTTTTTTGGGGAACAGATCCAGCAAAACTATTGGTAAGAACGACCAAAACACGACTGACAGGTAAATTAAGAGGAAGTGGCATAGTTTGCCAACTTCCCACAGCGTAAAATTTATAGGAGTATGCCAGATGGCAGCGAAAAAAACGATGCAACGAGCCGGATTTAGAACCAATGAATATGTGGTTTATCCCGCCCATGGTGTTGGCCAGATAACCTCCATTGAAGAGCAGGAAATTGCCGGAATGAATCTGGAATTGTTTGTCATCAACTTCGAACAGGACAAACTTACCCTTCGCGTACCGGTTGCAAAAGTCAAAAGCGTTAATCTGCGCAAGCTTGCCACCGATGATGATGTTGCCCGTGCTCTCAAAACAGTCACTGGTCGTGCCCGCGTAAAACGCACCATGTGGAGCCGCCGCGCGCAGGAATATGAAGCCAAAATCAATTCAGGCGATCTGGATTATATTTCGGAGGTTGTTCGTGATCTTTATCGTTCCGAAGACCAGCCCGAACAGTCCTATTCCGAGCGTCAGCTTTTTGAACAGGCTATGGATCGCATGTCGCGGGAAATTTCTGTAGTGCGCAAAATAACTCTGACCGAAGGCGAACAGGTAATATTTAAAGAACTTGCCAAAAGCCCGCGCCGCGGACCAAAAACTGACACCCCCTCAACTGAGGCTGCTACCGCCACAGACGAAAAACCCGGTGGAACAGACAAAAAAAGTGAGGCCGTCGCCTGACACAGGCGTTTCGCCACTAAATTTTAAGTCGGCCCCGACAACGGGGTTGGCTTTTTTTATCCTACAATAACAATTTTATAAGATTGTCCCGCAACAACCGGATCACCAGACAACAGGTCATTCAACAACAAAAACAAAGCCTTCCCATTTGGAATGTTTTGCATCTTTGCACCAAGCGTATCCGCATTATCCCCCGGCCTTGCCACCACCAACCCGATTTTCACCAGCTGAATTGCCCTCAAATCAGCAGCCTTGGTTTGACGAAAACTTGCAATCGTGCGCGCTGCCCCCGCCTTGAATGTTGATGACTGATTGCGCGCAGCAAAAATAAACCGGTACACTTTTCCCTGAAACCTGAGGGCCGTCACCCTAAAAGCCCACTGATCTGTTGTGGCAATACCCGAGGCCATTTCCACCCCGTTATGCCGCTCCAGCTTCACACTGTTATTGTCAAGTCCGGCGATCCACCCGGATTTAAGATAATCTGACAGGTCCATGGATCGGGGTACTTCAGCACTGTCAAAACGCACCGCTTCCCCATCCCCTGCAACCCCCACCACCGCATCACGAGAATTTTGCAATTCAAACCGCTCGGGAACGGCAAAGGTGAATTTCAGATCCGGGTGAATGAACCGCTGCCCAACAACAGCCCCCTGTTCAGGGCTGTCGCCAAATAAAATACCATCAATCGCCGCCATATAGCTAACGCGATCAACGCTAATCGTTCCTGGCGCATCAAACCCGCGCGCAGCTTCCTCCGCCCTCTGGATCCTGTTGGGGGTGGAGGGATGGGTCGACAAAAAGTCATCCCCCTGTGTTTCCGAAGAAATGCCAAAACTGGCATATCTGTTCATAGCCGCAAGAAAGCGTGATGCCGCATGGGGATCGTAGCCTGCTCGTCCCGCAATGCGCACCCCCTCCTCATCAGCTGAAAGCTCCTGACCTTGTGAAAACGCAGCCAAAGAGAGCTGCGAACGCGCCACTCCCTGATCCGTTTGGGCATTCCCTCCCAACACGCCGGTTATAACCCGATCCACCAGGCGACTTGTTGCCACACGATTAGTGCGCGCCCGCGCATGGCGCAGTGTCACATGGGCAATTTCATGGGCCAGTACCGCTGCCAGCTCACTCGTATCATTGGCCAGTGCCAAAATTCCGCGCGTCACATAAATAAACCCGCCCGGCAACGCAAAAGCGTTTACTTGCGGAGAATTCAAGATAGTAATCTTGAATGCTGTTTCAGGTTGCCGCGCCGCAACCAGCAGTTTTGAAACGATCTGCTCAAGCATAATCTCGGTGCGTCTGTGCGTATATTCTCCACCATAAGAAGCAACTATAATCGGGTGTTCACGGCGACCGATTACAGCATCGGTGGGCGACGTACCGCTGGGCACTGCCTGGACCTGGCCCATACCGGTTTGAGAAACATTAATACCTGATGTTCCAAACAAAGAAGAACACGCCGAAAGCGCCAGCAGTCCTGCACCAAATATCAGCGTTCGAATAAACTTTGAGACGTTGCCGTATTTGACCATCTTGCGCCGCACCATTTCGCTCATCACAAATGCGCCAAAACTTCAATTTGTTCAGGATGCGTTATCTCGATACGCGGCCCGTCGCGCTGATCTATCCAGCCACGCACGCGCACCAAAGCATCCTCCAGTTTCAATGGATCAATTTCTTCCCTTTCAAACAAACGTAAGGCTGAACGCTCAATCACAACGGTAAAATCCTCCTTCCAATAGGTACCAAAATTCAAGTATACACGCGAACCCACCCGATCAGCGTTCAATATCCGCCCCTCAACAATTTCATACCGGTCAAGCCGCTCCAGCAAACGCTCAGGCCGATCAGCGCGGCGAATGGCATAAAAGTCTTTACCATTCCAGATCCCTTTTCTGTCCACACGCGCCTGCGCTTCAATTTGATAAAGCTCATCAAGGCAAAATCTATTGTCAAAAAACGAATAAACCCGCGCCAATCCCTCCCCAAGCATAGCCCCTTGTACCCAGATTTTTTCATCACCCACAAACATATGCCCCAACATGCGCCCGTGCCGATCCATTTCCTGCCCCCCATATCGTACATCAACTTCCTGACCCAACACCATTTGCTCAAGCGCAATCTTTGCCTCCTCTGCCAAAGGCCAGGTCCTGAATCCTTCTCGCCCAAGGGGAAGTTTGGGCGCTTGAATTCCAATCAGGCGTACTTTGATATCACTATCAAGCACTACCGTGTCACCATCGGTTACCGCAACAACCCGTCCGGTAGGCCCCGGACGCAATCCCTCACATGGCGTTGCAAACGAAGGAGCCGCAATTAAAGTCACAAAAGTCACAAAAAGAGTTTTCCAAAAAAATTTCAAAATCCACCCCAATTTGCAACAAAACTATGTGAAATTATACTGTAATTTTATTAAACTACATCAAAATACGGCAAAATCATCACACCAGCATTTTCGAAAAATTCATCCCAAAAATTCGTTTTTGCGGACTTACAACTACCAGTTTAACACACCACAAATCCCATTGGGCAATTTTTAAGTTAATACCTTGCTCCGCCCCGCTCCAAAGGGCTAAACAAAACACCGTGAATGGTCCCGTAGCTCAGTTGGATAGAGCACCAGATTCCTAATCTGGGGGTCGCGCGTTCGAATCGCGCCGGGATCACCATCACTGCCCAATATTAACGTAATTATTGATGTAAAATAACATGGATTTACTCATTTCCGCGAGGTTAATTCCTATTATTTATAACAAATTTTAGATAAATTACATAAGGTTAGCGATTAACCCTAACAAGTCTTTAACATTGCACCCCCAGTTCAAACCACTAGTTTTATCCATAAGTAAATTGTGGCCACAAACAGCAGGAACTGGCAATATGCCGACTTTGCAAAACACTGGAAATCCCGCTGATTCTGCCCAATATGGTGCAAACACCATGCGGGCGCGGGATGTTGCTGATAATCAGGCTCTGATTGCCATCGGCCCACTGTTCCACACCCTGTGGCAACGCAAGGGACTGATTGCTCTCATAACAGCAATATTTGTTGGCCTGGCTTTTCTCTATGTTACTATTACCCCAAAAACCTATACCGCCAACGGAGTGATTGTCATTGACCCCCAACAGGTCAGAGTATTGGCATCTGAGCCTGCCATTTCGGGCATTGGCGCCAACAGCGCCGCCATCGCCTCACAGGTCGAAATCATCCAGTCCCGTACATTGGTACAAGAGGTTTTTGTAGAGCAGGGATATATTTCCGATCCCGAATTTGCCAAAACCCGCATGCTTTCTGTTGTTTTTGGTCTGTTTTCCCCACCAAAACCGGCCACACAAGCCCAGATATTCAATAACTTCTGGAAACGTCTCAACGTGGAGCGTCAGGGGCTGACTTACGTCATCAATGTTAGTTTTTCCTCGCAGGACGCTCAAAAATCTGCCCAGGTCGTCAATGCAGTCATTGAAGCATATATGGGATCCCAGGTGGACGAAAAGTCCGATGCAAACGCACAGGTATCAATTCTTCTAAGCAATCAAATGAATGGCTTGCGCGCCGAACTCACTCAAAAAGAGGCGGCTGTTGAAGCCTTTAAGGAAGCCCATGGCATATTGAGTGTGGGTGCCGGGGGAACTTTGTTACAAAGCCAGATCGAGCAGCTCAGTGCGCAACTCGTGGTGGCACGCCAACAGGCACGCACCGCCAACAACCGGCACCAGCAGGTCGCTTCAATCGATGCAATGTCTGCCCCCCTTGCAACTTTGTTTGAACTTCTCCCAGATACAAATTCAGGCTCCCTGAGAGCCAGCTACACCCAGTCTTCTCTGGAACTATCGAGTCTTCAGGCCAGCCTTGGGCCACGCCACCCCAATTTTCAAATTGCCGCCGCAGAACTGGGCCGCCTTGAAAACCTCATTCGCAGCGAAGCACTTACTGTCCTCACCCAAATTGCAAGCGAAATGGAATTGGCCCAAACCAACGTGAACAATGCTGAACTTGAACTCATGACGTTAAGTGCCCAAAACTCGGTTTCAAACCAAAATCAGGTTGAACTACGTAACCTTGAGCGTCAGGCCCAGGCGACCCGTCAGGTTCTTGAACAGCTCACCAGTCGGGAAAAAGAAACAGGACAATTGGAAAACCTTCAGCGCTCCAATGCCCGGGTTATTTCTCAAGCGGTCGCCCCCATTTCAGCCACCTGGCCCAAATCAACTCTACTCCTGGCAATCGCTGCATTCTTTGGAGTGGCGCTGGGCACAAGTGTTGCCCTGTACCTTGGTCCTAAAAACCCAAACAAGGTCACACCAGAACTGCAAACTCACTCGGCAGGCAATGGTTTTGACAATCAACCTAAACATATCAGCAATCCGGCACACCAGCCCCGCGAGCGAAAGCACTTAGGGCTTAGAAAAACTGCACCGGCATATCATTCAAACCAAGAAGAGGTTTTTAACCCTGACAGGAATGAGAAAGTGGGGCAGAATATCCAAAGCGCTTCTCCCGATTTCGCAAATTCTCACCGCCCAACTTCAGCCAATTTGTGGGCGCGGCGTGCGGCAGGGGAGCCCTATGAGGCACCTGCCAACGCAAATTCAAGCGCACCTCTTCAATCGACTTATCGGGCCAGCCGACAGTCCCAGCACAATAATGTCACACAAACACAAATTACCCGCGAAGGTTTTGTAAGCGAGCTAAAAAGAAGGCTGGAGCAAAATGGGTCACAATAGCTTCAGCCAGATATCAAAACAGACACGCCACTCATTTAGCACTGAGCCAACAAGTGCGCGCCCATGATTTTGCTTTGTGTTGGCAATGTTGATCCATTTAACCGCCTCGTACGCACCATGGACACGTGGGCAAAAGAAAACCCAAAAACCCGGATAACGGCACAAATCGGCACCGCAACTTTCCACCCGTCAAATTTTGACCACATCGACTTTTTCCCCACTACCGTGGCCCTGAAAGAGGCCTATGATAATGCAGACCTGCTGGTGAGCGACTTGAGTGTTGAGGTAATATTGCCAGCCACTCAGCGCGGGTTACCCGTTCTGGCCCTCCCCCGTCTTTCTATTTTTGGTGAAGAAATTGGCATTGCTCAATCCACACTGGCCGCAGAATTAAAGTCCGATGAATTTATCCGTGTGGCAAAGAACGAACAACAGTTATTCGACCTGTTGTCCATGCCTCGCATGCCGACAAGAGCACCCCAAAAAAAAGACCACACTGCGGATAATTTGGCGGGAATTCAAGCACGCCTCATCAATTCACTGGGCAAGGCGGGCTAAAAAATGTCCACAGCAAACCAGCCAGATATCGAAAAATTTGAAAAATCGCAGAGCCCAAGCGCAGTTTCAGGCACCTCAAAATCTTTTGAGGGATTGCTGCCCCTGGCCAGTTTGCTCAACATGCTGGTGGAGTTTTTTGCCCTGATTGTCGCCGGTTTTCTAAGTGACTGGCTATATCACCGGATTATCTATCAGGAACCCCCTTCTGAATTATGGTTGCTAAACGCTGTTTCCGCCGCCACAATTTTTGTTTTGATGCAGGCAGGCACAGGAAAATACTCCATTTCATGGATCCTCACTCGCACCCTGTCCCAGTCTCACCTGATACGAGACTGGATGATAACTTTTTCTATTGTTTTGGCTTTTTCTTTTCTATCAAAATATTCAGCCGACCAGTCTCGTGGGGCCTATATTTTATTTGGCGCATTTGGCCTTTTAACCGTTTTTTCTTTACGAAAATTGACTTCAACTCTCTTTGCGCAAGCGGTGAAAAGCACTCAGCTGATAACCAGAAACATTGTATTGATCGGATCACGTACGGAAATTCAGCGCTATTACGCGAACGAAAAATTATGGGAAAAAGGCATTCGCGTCGCCGCCAGTCTCACCATCAATCCAAACAAACTCTCTGCTCCAGCCGATCTTTGGATCAGTCACAATCAGCTCCATGTATCTCTGGCTTCGCTTGATCGCCTTACCTCCCACCTGCGTCAGATGCCGGTCGATGATGTTGTTTTAACGCTCCCATGGGCCAATACATCGGCAATTCAGAAAATTCTTGATAAAGTCAATCCGCTTCCCTGCGCCATTTACCTGGCCCCCGATCCCGCTTTAGACTACCTGAAATCAAGCATTGGCAGCCAAAACAGCCTCTCTCATGCGCTGATCGACCCCCAGAGCGGACTTTCAGGCATCCGAATCGCACAAAGACCACTTACCCCCCTTGCCCGGGTTGCCAAGCGCAGTTTTGACATTGTAGCCGCAGCAACGGGTTTGCTTGTTTTGTCTCCATTGTTGATTTTAATTGCCATATTGATCCGCCTTGAATCCCCGGGGTCCCCGGTATTTCTTCAAAGGCGCCATGGTTTCAACGAGCGTCCGTTTCACATCATTAAATTCCGATCAATGGTGATGAACACATCAAATTCCTTTACACAGACCAGGAAAAATGATGCCCGCATTACCAGAACCGGCGCATTTATTCGCCGCACGAATCTGGATGAGCTACCTCAGTTGATTAACGTATTGTTTGGTTCCATGAGTCTGGTTGGGCCACGCCCCCACGCCGTGGCGCACAATGATGCATTCATGACCAAAATTGCGCACTATGCAAACCGTCACCATGTTAAACCCGGCATTACCGGGTGGGCACAAGTCAACGGCTGGCGCGGTGCTGCAACCAAGCAAAATCAGATGGCGGCGCGCATCGAGCATGATTTGCAATATATAAACAACTGGTCTTTTTCCCTGGATATAAAAATCCTGTTTTTCACATTTTTTTCAAAAAAGGCGTTCCACAATGCCTTTTGAGACCAGTACAATTTCACGACGTAAAGCCCTGTACCTCCTGGGTGGCGCCAGTGTGACTTCCACTTTACCTGGGATTGCAAGCGCAAGGCCAGCTCCGTTGCTGCCAGACATTACCAATGGCATAAATATCCCCCTGTGGATGGACCAGCCTGATGGCAGCGCATCCCCCCCCTCAACCAGCGTACTTTCTTTGTTGAGCCGGTTTGGTTTCAAAACTGTTCGCCTGCCTGTTGACCCGGATCGGTTCGCCCTTGACCAAACGCAAACCCTCAAAGCCAGTTACGAACTGGAAAACATTATCAAGACCCTCTCAGAATTCAATTTTTCCGTTACCCTGGATATGCACCCTCAGGGCGAAATTGCTCGCATGCTGGCTGAAGGAAAAACCGGAAATGATCCACTCAACAAAGCATGGGTCAACCTTGCAACCGTTGCTGCGCAGTTTTCCCCTGAAACGACATTTCTTGAACTGCTCAACGAACCTCAGATGTGGCGCGATCGGTGGCTTCCATTGCGCGACCGCCTCGCACAAACCACACGCCAAATATGCCCTGAACACACTTTAATCTGGGGCGCCAACAAATATCAGAGCATCAGCGAAACCATTTCATGCCCCCCCCTGGATGATCAAAATTCTATTGCCGCTATACACTATTATTCCCCCATGCCATTTACCCATCAATGCCAAAGCTGGGGACAGCCGGACCCCGGCGCCCCGCGCAACCTGCCTTTCCCCACTATGCCTTCCTCCCCTCAAGTGACCAGAGCGCTGGCACAAATGAGTTCAGATACAGCACTGAGCTTCAAACAATCCCTTGGAACTGGTTGGGGCGCTAACCAAATTCATCTTGATTTCAAGCGCCTCGCAAACTGGGCCAGCCAGACCGGCACAAAAACCATATTAAATGAATTTGGCACCCTGAAATTTTGCGCTGATCAAGCCTCCAGAGTGACATGGACCCGTGCGGTACGTCAGGCCTGTCTATCCAATAATGTTGGCTGGACCTACTGGGAGTTTGACCGCGGATTTGGATTCATGGATAGTCGAAACAGCATTTCAAACGTTGAAACCGAATTGGTCGCAGCCCTTGTCGGGGAGAGCGTCTGATGAAACTCTTCACTAAACTCAAGCCCGCTTATCACAAAGTTACACCGCTTTTCATCATGAAATTCATCCGCAGACACCGGGACAAATTTGCTGGCGGTACTGAACAGGTTCTGGCCAGTATTGTTTCGATGGTTGGATTGATATTTCTCTCACGCCTGATGAGCATTGATGATTTTGGTATTCTGGCTATTGCCACCGGCATTTGGCTGATCATGGAAATGATCCAGCATTCAACTGTCATCTCGCCCTTTATTATGTCGTGTCCCAACCCAAAGCAGGACCCCTTTGAATTTGGTGCATGGTTGACGCTAAATCTGGTTCTTGCAATGGTTGTTCCGGTTATCTTTTTTGTATTGGGCTACCTGTTACAACCCTTAGTACCTGAACTGGCCCAGGGCCTGATGCTTTCAGCCCCCATGACACTGGTGGGAATGCTATATATGTTTGCCCGCCGGGTGCACTACCACCACCGGGACCGTAAAGCACTGCTCATTCAGACCCTTTCCTATGGTCTCAGTTATATACTGATGTTGTTGATTGTGGTTCAAAGCGTTGAGGTTCTCACCCCCGCCTGGGGCGTCGCTATCCTGAGCGTGGCATATGGCATTCCCGCTTTCTTCTTCACCCTGGCCATCGCGCTGGAGGCCCGATTTGATAAATCTGTCTGGGATCGAATCAAACGCGAAAAAAAGCTGATTTTTGAACTTGGAGCCGCCGGTAGCATCTGGCAGTTTTCCTATACCGTCACCCTGCTTTTGCTGTCCATTCTTTCCACCCCGGCAGCTGTGGCAATATTCTCCATAACACGCACCCTGGTTCGCCCCATCACCATCATGATTTCAACTCTTTTAGCTGTTGATTTTTCCCGGGCCGTGCGCGCTCACAAAGCCAATGGAAAACCGGGGTTGAAAAAAATCATCTCCGGCATCTGGCTGGCCTCAACCCTGCTCACCTCAATTCCAATTGCCCTGTTACTGATTTTTCCGGAATTTTTCCTGTCGCTGATTTATTCCCAAAAATATGCCCACGCGACCTTTGATCTTCAATTACGCGTACTATTGTTCCTGCCCATGATTTATGGTGCCCCCCTTGATATGGGATTGGCCATTCTGCGCGAAACCAAATTTCTTGTGCGCGCCCATACAATTTCCCTGGTTATCGGGGTGATTATCCTGCTTGGATTTTATTCCCTCGGCCAGATCAACGCCACCACAGCCTTAACATCACTGTTTATTGCCCGGGCCGTCACGCTCCCCATGCTCCACCTGCGCTATCGCGAACTTATGGATGGACTGGAACAAAATCAGGTGCCAAAAACCGTAAAAGAAAAACTGGAAAACGTAATCCAGACAAAACAGATGGGCGCGAGGCACAAAGATGCATAGCACCGCCTCAGCCCACACTTCAGGGGTTTTTGTAAAACCATCCACTCTTGCAGCTATCAGCCAGTTAGGCGCAGCCTGGGCGATTTTATTGCTCAGCGTTGCCTGCTTTATTGTTGCCACCCCCTTTGGCGTCCTGGCCACATTTTCCATGGCGTTGCTATTATGCATAAAATTGCCTGCAGCCACCCCCGCCCTGCTCATCACCGCCTTTATGTTTCAAAACATGAGTATTGCATTTTTCGTACCCCTGATGGCCGACGCTCAAGGGTTCGATGCTGTACGCGCCGTAAATTTTATTCTGTTGTTAACAGCCATGGCAGCATTTGTAGCCGCCGCTTTTCTTCACACAAACCGCCTGCCAAAACAGACAAAAAACTGGCTTTTAATTTCTTTTGTGGTTATTGCCCTGATCGTTTTTTACCTGGCATTGGGGGCTGCGCGCGGCGACATAAAAGACGCACTGATCTATTTCCGCAATACACTGACCCCAATTGCCTGCTTTGTCATTGGCATCAGCGTTGCCTCCCTTTATCACATCCCTTTGCGTCAAATTCTGCTGTGGTCAGGAATGGCAGCGCTTGGTTACGGCTATGCAGAGCTGTTTTTCACCTTCGATTTCCTCTCCCTATTTAACGGAGATGAATATTTCCGCCTCCGGCTGGCCGGACAAATTGAAAGCGGATACTGGGATCGCATCATGGAACAAACAGGGGTTGTTCTACGCGGGCTTGACGATATAATGATGGTGCCATTTCTCAACATGGCGGCGCTGGATCAATGGTTCCCCCGGGTTTTCCGGTTGAGCGGACCCAATATTCATCCAATTTCCTACGCCTATGCCCTATCGGTAATTTCAGCTTTTATGCTGTTTAATCGCCGTGCATGGTTCCTGATACTTTCGATTCCACTTTTGGTCATTATCGGTTCGAAAGGCGCATTGGTTCTGCTTCTGTGCGCAATCTGCCTGAGCATTGCGGTTCAGCTTTTCGGGGTGAAATTTTCCGTGGTCGCCATGAGTCTGGTTCTAGCTGCCTATATCACCGGGGCTGTTATTTATGGCCGCGCCAATGGAGACTATCATGTACTTGGATTTCTGGCCGGCATGCGCGATTTTCTTAGAAACCCTTTTGGGGAGGGCTTAGGCTTTGGTGGCAACCTGTCAAGCTCCATCAAGAACGTACTAAGCTGGACCCGCGCGCAACAACAAGGCGTCGCTGACATTCCGGTTGAGAGCGCTTTAGGGGTGATGCTTTATCAGATGGGCATCGCCGCTCTGGCCTATTTCGCCATACTGCTGGGTATCGTCAGAACCTGCTATTTTGCCTTTGCCATCACCCGCGCACCCCAGTTCCTGTTTGGCATCGCAGCCATTACAACAATAGTTGCCAATTCAGTTCTGCAGGAAGAAGCGATTTATTCACCGCTGGCCCTTGGTTTGACCCTGCTGCTGGTCGGGGTGGGCCTTGGTCAGTATTGGCGCCAACAGGCCATACAATCCAGCACCCCCTATGTCGACAACACAGTCCCACATATTCGAGGAGCACAATGAGAATGTCGCATAAGAACTCTGCGCTGCCCACAACCACTATTGGCAATATAAAAATTGCTGCCATATCCATGGCCATGCTGGTTGAGCAAATGTCTCAAGATTGCTTTAGCGCACGCAATAAAACATCCCACATTGCAAAAACCGTATTTGATGCAAACGGTCAGGGTTTGTCACTTTATGCCAGTGACAAGGATTTTGCGAACGATCTGGATCAGGGAGACATCATCCATGCCGACGGCGGATTTATTGTCACACTTTCCAAATTCAAAAAGGGTCCAAAAATCCCTGAACGCTCCGCCACCACCGACCTGATCTGGGTTGCCGCACGCCGTGCCCAAAAAGAGAACTTGTCCTTCTTTTTATTGGGCGGGGAACCCGGACTGGCTGAACGGGCATCAAATGAACTGGTAAAAAAATTTCCCCGGCTAAAAATCGCCGGGTTCCACCATGGCTATTTTGGCGCCGGGGATGAAATTGACATAGTCAAAAAAATCAATGCCAGCAACGCAGATATTGTCTGGGTGGGCTTAGGCAAACCCCTTGAACCAAAATTTTGTAACAAACACAAATCCATATTGAAAGCAGGCTGGCTTGTTACCTGCGGCGGATGTTTCAATTTCATAACCGGCGACTATGTCCGCGCGCCCCTGTGGATGCAAAAAAACGGCCTTGAATGGCTGCACCGACTTGCCTCAAGACCCCGCGCTTTATTTGTGCGCTACCTCATCACCACT
>JAJRRJ010000049.1 GCA_024279575.1 Alphaproteobacteria bacterium
TGATTTGTCAGTTTTTGAGGTTGAAACCTGCCGGGGTTTGAGATCAAGAGTAGGGGGCTTTACCGGTCCGCCTTTTGGTTCAGCCATTTTGGTATTCCTTCGTAACTCAGCTTGCTCAAACTGTTTGACTATCTCACAACATAGGGATTTTTTTCCGCCCTGCCAACAGCGGTGCCTTGTGGTTTTCTCTCAGTCCGGTTTGTCAATTGCAATCTGGCGTCATAATGTTTATTTGAACCACAGTTTCCTTAATTCTTTCCCCCAAAAAAGGGGATGTGGCAACCCCAACGGAATTGATTGATTTGGCATGGTGAGCGAAGCCCCGATACATTCAGAAAGACTGGTTTTGGGCATTGAAACCAGTTGTGATGAAACCGCGGCGGCTGTTGTAAAGCACCGTGTTGGCCGGAGGGGTATGTTTGAGGGCGAAATTTTGAGCAATATTGTGCGTTCTCAAATTGAAGAACATCAGAATTTTGGCGGGGTGGTGCCGGAACTGGCGGCGCGGGCCCATGTGATTTATCTGGATCAGATTATTGAACGTGCCTTGAAGGAAGCGGCGCTTGATCTGGAGGAAATTGACGCAGTTGCTGTAACAGCGGGGCCGGGGCTGATCGGGGGGGTTCTGGTGGGGCTGACCACGGCCAAGGCGATTTGTGCCGCGCTGAACAAGCCCATGATCGGGGTTAACCACCTTGAGGGTCACGCGTTGAGCGCGCGGCTAACCGATGGGGTTGCCTTCCCCTATGTTTTGCTTCTGGTTTCGGGGGGGCATACACAAATTCTTCTTGTGCGCGGGGTGGGGGATTATGAGCTGTGGGGCAATTCCATTGACGATGCGTTGGGGGAGGCCTTTGACAAGGTTGCCAAAATGCTGGGGCTGGACTATCCGGGCGGCCCGGCGGTGGAAAAACTGGCGCGAGAGGGGAACCGCACGCGATTTAATTTTCCACGGCCTTTGCTGAAACGAAAAAATCTGGATTTTTCATTTTCCGGTTTGAAAACTGCTGTGCGGCTGGCTGCGGAAAAAATTGCGCCTTTAACTGATACTGATGTGGCGGATATTTGCGCGAGTTTTCAGGCGAGCGTAACCGATATAGTTGCGGCGCGTTGCAGGGGGGCCCTGGCGCGGTTTGAACTGGAATATCCGGGGATGGAAAAAGTGCTGGTGGTGGCTGGTGGTGTGGCGGCAAATCGGGAAATTTCTAATGTGTTGGGCATAGTTTGTGATGAGGTCAGGGCCATACTTGTGGTGCCACCGATGCATCTGTGTACTGACAACGGGGCGATGATTGCATGGGCGGGGGCGGAACGGCTGGTGCTGGGCAAACAAGACCCCCTTACACTTGTGGCAAAGGCGCGCTGGCCCCTTGATGCGCACGAAATGCGCATTGCAGGGAACAGGACTTCTCAAATATGAAAAATGTTGTGGTAATCGGTGCGGGGGCATGGGGGAGTGCGTTGGCACAGGCGGCGAGCATTGCAGGTAATCGGGTTCATCTGGTTGGACGTGATGTTGGGGTGGTGGATGAAATCAACGCACTTCATACGAACAGCAAATATCTGGGTGCGCAAACGCTTGAACGCACAATTACGGCTGGTTGCGACTTTGAGGAACTGAAACAGGCTGACATGGTTATTCTTGCGGTTCCGGCGCAGGCGACGCGGGGGGTGATTGGTGGGTTTGGGGATGAATTGAAGCGCAGAATTCCGGTAATTGTTACCGCCAAGGGATTTGAAAAATCCACGTTGGCTTTGCAGTCACAAATCGTTGCAACCCAGTGGGAGGGTGCGCAAGTGGTTGTATTGTCCGGGCCCAGTTTTGCTGCGGATGTTGCGGGGAAAAAGCCCACAGCTGTGACCATGGCGGGGGAGAATCAACAGGTGGTGGCGGATGTGGTTTGCTGCCTGTCCAGCGATGTTTTGCGCCCCTATGCATCAAGGGATGTTTTGGGGGTTCAATTGTGCGCGGGTTTGAAAAATGTTTATGCGCTGGGGGCGGGTGCTATTGAGGGGGCGGGTCTGGGCTTGTCGGCGCGTTCTGCTTTTATGGCGCGGGCTTTGTATGAAATGGGGGAAATGGTGGTGGCCCTTGGTGGTGACCGTTTGTCGAGCATGGGCTTGGCGGGGGTGGGCGACCTGATGCTAAGTTGCACATCAGAGCAGTCGCGCAATTATGCTTTTGGAGTGCAATTGGGACGTGGCGGCACGGTTGATAACATTCTGGGTATGGGAATTGGGTTGGCTGAGGGGGTTGTAACCGCACCGGTGGCGCTATCTCTTGGGAGGCAGTCAAAAACAGATGTACCTCTGGTGGCATCAGTAAATGCGCTATTGGTACAAAAACAAAGTGTAACTCAGATTGTGCAGGATCTGATGCAACGGCGACTAAAAGCTGAAGGGAAATAAAAATATGCAATTTGTAATTATCGGGGAAGATGGAAAAAACAGGTTTGAGTTGCGCTTGCAGACCCGACCCGATCATCTGGCCTACTGGAAAGAAAAGGGGGGTGTTTTTTTAGCAGGGGGACCTTTTCTTAATCAAAGCGAACAACCGATTGGTTCCATGATTATTATTGAGGCCGAGAGTTTGGAGCAGGCGAAAAAATGGGCGGCGGCGGACCCCTATATGGTGGCGGGGGTATTTGAAACTCTTAGTGTGAAACGCTGGAACTGGATTTTTGGCAACCCCAATTCCAATTAGGAGAACAGACATGGCCTATTGGTTGTTTAAATCAGAACCCAACACATGGGGCTGGCACGATCAGGTGAACAAAGATGGTCCTGAACAATGGGACGGGGTGCGCAACTATCAGGCACGCAATAATATGCGCCAAATGAAGGTTGGGGAACTTGGCTTTTTTTATCATTCAATCAAAGAAAAAACAGTCGTGGGGATCGTGCGCGTTGCCGTTGCGTGCCACCCTGATACAACGAGCGATGACCCGCGCTGGGAATGCGTTGACGTTGAGGCTGTGCGCTCTTTTAAGGAGCCGGTTAGTCTTGATCAGATAAAAGCAGAGCCGAAATTGGCGGATATGGTGCTGGTGAATAATTCACGGCTTTCAGTGCAGCCTGTCACGGCGCAGGAGGGGCAACTGATTTGCAAGATGGGGCAAACTGACGCATAGTCAGGTGCATAAAAATTCCTGTGGGGGCGAATCACAGGGATGAATTAAGGGGATGATTATGGAGCATTTTAACGTGAACTGGCTGGCCATCGTGCTGGCAACGATTTCCAGTATGGCTCTGGGTATGATCTGGTATATGGCACTGTCCAAATACTGGATCAAGGCGACGGGCAAAAGGGAAGATGATCTGATGGGGTCGGGGGGGAGAAGCCCTTCGCCATTTGTTTTTGCAGCAGTTTGTCAGTTTATAATGGCCTATTTCATTGCCGTTCTGATACCTCCCTTGATGGGGAGTGTTGACCCCTATAGCGGGGCAGTTGTGGGGGCCAGCATGTGGGCTGGGGTTGTTATTACTGCAATGGTTCTTAACCATCGCTACCAGAGCATGAGCTGGAAGCTTACTTTGATTGACGGGGGCTATTTGCTGGGGGTTCTGGTCTTACAGGGAATTGTGATCGGGCTGTTTGGCGGGGCTGTTAGTGTAAGTTAAGGGGCATAAAACGGTTCTGGAAAACTGTTGGTTTTGAAGCGTTAAAAAAACCCTGTGGCAACTTAATTGCAGAAATGGACTTTTAGAAATCGGAGGTAATTCCTTTGATTTCCCAATCACCGAAACGGGCAGGGTCAAGACCGCCGCGCCCGTTTTTTTCTTTGGCGGAGAGTTTATTGGCCTGATCAATCTGATGTTTTCTGGTTTCTGCCTCTTTCAGGGCTTTTTTTGCGTGGGAGACACGGGCGTTTTCAGTGCGTGCCGGTTTATTTTGATCTGGGTGGGTATCTGATTTAGGCATAATCGTGCACGGGTCCGGAAACGAAAAAAAGCGAATTGACTTTTAACAGCAAAGCAAACCATATCTAGATCAATGTCAGAAAAAAATCAAAACCCCACTTCAAACAAACCAAAAAACCACCCCGGATTGAGCGTGCGCCAAAAGGCTGCCGAGCGACTGGATTTTGTGTTGGCGGGTAACAGCTTTGAACCGCTGAATGAAGATGATATTTCTGACCAGCGTGATCGGGCAATTGGTAACCGATTGATCAATGTGGCGCTCAGGCGGCACGGGCATATCAGTTTTGTTATTGAACAGTTGATGAAGCGGGGCCTGCCTAAAAAAAGCGGTCAGTTTGAAGCTATCTTGCGTATCGGTTTGGCCCAGTTATTGTTTTTGCCGGATATGGGTGCCCATTCCGCAATTCATCTGGCAGTGGAGGCTGCCAAAAAAGATATGCGGGCATCTCGATTTGATCGGGTGCTAAACGGGGTTATGCGGCAGGCGCAGCGGGAGGCCAAGCGCTGGCGTACACTGGATAATTCTTTGCTTTTTCCCAAATGGCTTGTGAAAAACTGGACCCAACAATATGGGGAAGATATGTTGAACCGGTTTGGCAAGGCGCTGATTGAGGGGGCGCCGCTGGATATTTGCCTGAAGAATGAAGAGGGGCCGTTGCGCGAAAAACTGGGTGGAGAAAAACTGGTTTTTGATTCTGTTCGTATTGAAAAACGCGATATGAGGGTTGTGCAACTGCCCGGCTTTGAGGAGGGAAGCTGGTGGGTGCAGGATGTTGCGGCGACCTTTGCTGCGCGTTTGTTTGACCTGAAAAAAGGTGCGCGTGTTCTTGATATGTGTGCGGCTCCGGGGGGAAAAACAGCGCAATTGATCAAGGCCGGGTATGAAGTAAGCGCGTTGGATAACTCTGTGGGACGGATAAAACGGCTCAGAGAAAACCTTTCCCGACTGCACTATGAGGCAACAATAATTGAAGATGACGCCAAAACCTTTCGTCCGGCGCAAAAGTTTGACGGGGTGCTGATTGATGCGCCGTGTTCGGCAACGGGGACTTTTCGGCGCCATCCTGAGGTTTTGCTGCATCGGGTTCCAAAGGACATTAAGGGCCGCGTGGGGTTGCAACGCCAGATAATTACCAACGCTGTTGATTGTCTGAACAATGGTGGGCAACTGATTCTATGTGTGTGTTCTTTGCTCCATGAGGAGGGGGAATTGCAGGCAGAGTGGGTTTTGCACAACTTTCCACAGCTTCGTGCCTTGCCGGTTTCTTCTAAGGACCTGGGGGGAATAGTGGGGGCAATAGACCAGAATGGCTGGGTTAGAACGCATCCGGGCTTGAATCTAAAGGGGAAATCCCAAGGCACCATGGATGGGTTCTTTGTGGCTCGGTGGGTTCTGGATTGAGCAGGGGCTGCATTGGGTGTGGTGCATGGGCGTGCCGGGGTGCTCGCCTTGGTGCATGTGAATAGTTTGAAACCATACGGATTGATTTCACTAAATGAACCTGTTTCGCAGCTGGCGCACCGGCAGTTACATTATCGATCGCATTATTACTTCGCCGATGTTTCGCTGGACATGGAGTGGGCTGTCGGATGGTGAGTATAGTGGTGCTTTGCGCGAGTATCGACCGGTCGATGCTGAAACCGCCCATGAAATGCGGGCGGGCCGTTATTTACTTGCTTCTAAACTTGTGGATACGCACGGCGTCTCCCCGTTTGCAACCCATGTGGATCATCTTCCATGGCATAATGAATTGCACGGGTTTTCATGGTTACGCCATTTTGGCGAGGCGCGGGGCTTTGAAGAAAGGGAGTTTGCCAGAACGCTGGTGCTGGACTGGATCGGGCGCCATTCTGAATATGATGTAGATACCTGGGGGTTGGGATTAAGCTCGCGCAGGGTAATGAACTGGTTGCGCCATTACGGGTTGCTGACCGATGGCGCAGAGCGCAAACAGATTAAGATAATTTCACATTCTATCGCGATGCAGGTGCAGGCGGCAAAATTGCGTGCGCCTTATGCGCCCGAAAGAATAGAAGAGCTGATTGCAACAATTTTGTCGGTTTCGATTTCTCTTTGTGATGGCAGCGAATTAGCGCAAATTGAACCTCTGGTTCAAATCTTGTGCAAAATGCTGGAATGGCAATTGGACGGGGATGGATTTTACCGTTCGCGCAATGGGGCCGATCAGCTGCTTTTGCTTGAAGAACTGGTTTCTCTCAGATTAACTTTGTCCCAACGCTCCGCTGACCTGGCCCGGGAGCTGGGAAATATTGTGGAAAAAATGCATCTGGCATTGGATAGCGTTACGCTTGGCACGGGGGAGCCGGTTTATTTTAATGGATGTGGACAATTACCCACAGAATTGATTTTTGCCACACAGTCCCAAGGGGCGCAGCGGCGCAAAGGCAATTGTTATGTCGCAGGGTATGGGGTGGTGGAGCTGGGACCAAGTTTGCTGGTGCTTGATGAGGGCCGGGTGCCATTACCTGCATATGCGCGTAATGCCCACGCCAGTGCGTTGGCGTTTGAGTTTTCCCACGGGCGGGATCTGGTGGTGGGCTCATGTGGGCCGGCACCAGAGGAATTGCGCCATTCAAAGGATTTGTTCAGGCAGGGGGCTGCCCATTCCGCGCCCATGATTGATGATAGTTCCAGTGCCCGGTTTTCCAATGGGGGTGTATTGATTTCCTATGGCGAAAAGCCAAAAATGGAAGTTGACGGGCAAGATGCGGAAATTGTTGCCCGTACCGGCGCCTATCGAAGCCGTTACGGGGTGGAAATCGAGAGGCGTTTGTCTATTTTGGCAAATGGAGACACGCTGGTGGGTCAGGATGTGTTAATCGTTCCTGGGGAAAAGCGCCGTCTGTCTGGCTCTCTCATTCAGCGTTTTCATCTGGCACCGGGGGCAAAAGCCACCCTTTCCCCCGGGGGTGAAATGATTTCAATTATTTTGCAATCGGGCGCTGAGTGGACTTTTATCTGGGAAGCTGCGCTGGCCCAGGTTGAGCCAAGCGTGCGCCAGTCTGCTCATTTGGGATACTATAATACCCAGCAAATTGTGTTGGAGGCTGAAGTGGAAAAAGGGTTGGAGGTTTCGTGGATTTTTACCCGACGCTAGTTCAGCATTGATTGCAGATATCACGATATTTTTTTCTTGCATTGCGCATTTTTTTTGGCAATAGCAGGCGCAAATAGTCGTTTTTCGTCGATAAAGCAGGATAGTTGAGTCATGGTCAAGTCTTCAGAAAAATGCAAAGTGCGCCGCGCATTGATTTCGGTTTCGGACAAAACCGGGCTGGAAGAATTTGCGCGTACGCTGTCTGAGCTGGGAATTGAACTGGTTTCCACCGGGGGAACGGCAAAATTGCTGGCGGAGAAAAACATTCCGGTTGTTGAAATATCCGAACTAACCGGGTTTCCTGAAATGATGGATGGACGGGTTAACACCCTGCATCCTAAGGTTCACGGGGGTATTTTGGGGGTGCGGGATAACCCCGCCCATAACAGCGCTATGCGTATTCACCAAATTCCCCTCATTGATCTGATTGTGGTCAACCTTTATCCATTTGAGGAAACTGTTGCCCGGGGTGATGACTATGACACCGCGATTGAAAATATAGATATTGGTGGCCCGGCAATGATCCGTTCGGCGGCAAAAAACCATCGACATGTCAGTGTGGTTGTGGACCCTGATGATTATGGGTCGGTGGCTACTTATCTGCGTGAAAAGGGGGAGGTGCCGCTTGAGGTTCGCCAGAGACTGGCTGCAAAAGCCTATGGACGCACAGCAGCTTATGATGCGGCCATATCCAATTGGTTTGCCAAGACTTTGCAATATCCTGATATGGCGTGGCGCTCCCATGGGGGGGCCTTGCGCGAGGTGATGCGGTATGGGGAAAACCCCCATCAGTGGGCCGCATTTTATAAGGATCAGAGCGGGGATATCGGGGTCGCCAGCGCTAAACAAATTCAAGGAAAGTCTCTTTCATATAACAATATCAATGATACGGACGCCGCTTTTGCATTGGTATGCGAATTTGATCCCGATCAGGGGGCCGCGGTGGCGATCATAAAACATGCCAACCCGTGTGGGGTGGGCATTGCAGGCAGTTTAGAGGAGGCTTATGACAAGGCCTTGCGATGCGATCCGGTTAGTGCATTTGGCGGGGTTGTGGCGCTTAACGGTGAAATTAATCAGGGGATGGCAGAAAAAATCATCGAGGTTTTTACTGAGGTTATTATTGCCCCGGGCGCGACCCCTGAAGCGCTTGCTGTGTTTGAAACGAAGAAAAATTTACGCCTGTTGCTTACCGGGGAAATCGGGGATGCAAAAAGGGATGCTCTTGAGATCAGGTCGGTGGCCGGTGGCGTTCTGGTGCAAAGTAAAGATAATAAAAATGTTGATGATTGTACGCTTCAGGTTGTGAGTAAACGCGCGCCAACGCCTGAAGAAATGGCTGATCTGAAACTGGCGGCAAAAATTGCCAAACATGTTAAATCAAACGCCATCGTTTTTGTGAAAGAGGGTGCGAGTGTGGGGATTGGTGCGGGGCAGATGAGCCGGGTGGATTCCACCCATGTGGCCCACAAAAAATCAAAGGATGCGGCAAAGGCTGCGGGGGAAAAGGTGCCCTTACCACGGGGGCCGTTTTGGCTTCAGATGCTTTTTTCCCGTTTGCTGACGGTGTGATTGCAGGGATCAAGGCGGGGGCGAGCGCAGTTATTCAGCCGGGCGGTTCGATCCGGGATGAAGAGATAATTGCGGCAGTGGATAAGGCCGGGGCCGCTATGGTGTTTACCGGTATGCGCCATTTTAGGCATTAAGGCTTTTAATTGCTACGTGTGGCCCGGACTTGTTGCAGGTCTGCAATGGTTTTAGGTCTGCAATGTTTTTGGGTAAAAAAATCAGGTACCATCCGCCTTGAAGCCAATGGCTTTGTGGGCACCATCGCAAAAAGGTTTGTTTTTGGAATGTCCGCACCGGCACATGGCCAGTTTTGTCCGCTGATCAATATGCTTGCCTGAATCTGAAATGATCTGAACATTTCCGTTGATGATGTTGGGACCATCATTGCGTGGAGAAACGGTGAGTGGTCCACCACTTTGTTCGAGGGGGGCAGGTTCTTTGGCCTGTATTTCCCCGCTGGCGACAAAATCTCCATTTTTGTGGGAGCCATCACAATAGGGTTTGTTTTTCGAGAGACCACACCGGCATAAATAGGCGCTGGTACTGTTTTCATGGCCTTCAATTTGAATGTCGCCCAGCAATTCAACAGGGCCATTGGTAATTATGCGCATAGTGTTTGAGAATTTAGCGGACATGGTTTTCTCCTGTTTGAAAAAATTTGATTTTCAGCCTCTTGGCTTGACCCATAAGAGACCGATTGCACCCAGGATCAGAAGGGCGATAACCGGGGTGATGCCAATGCGCTGGCTTTGGGTTGCCGCGGTTACGAACGCTATGGCCCATGGCCCGATAAAGGCGGTGGCGCGACCCGCCAAAGCATAAAGCCCAAAGGCCTGTGTGGCATCTTTTTTGTCCACCTGATCAATCAACAGGGTGCGCGATGCTGCCTGAAGTGTGCCCCCAGCGGCACCAATAAGCATTCCTGCGGCGTAAAAAACCATCAAAGGGGTGCTGGGGTTGGTGATTGGAAGGACAAACAGGGCAAATTCCTGCGTGGTGGAGACGATGATGGTACAGGCCAGAACCAGAAGCCAGCAGGAGATAAAAACCACCGGGCGCGGTCCAAATTTTGCGTCCAGCCTTCCCCCGATAAAGGCACCAATGGCGCCGGTAAGGGCAGCAAGAATTCCAAAAACACCCACCTCGACAATGGAAAGACCCAATACTGTAGCAGCATATATTCCGCCAAAGGCGTAAAGGGCGTTCAGACCATCGCGGTAAAGCATGGAGGAAAACAAAAAAGAGAACAGGGAGGGGCGTTTGGGCAATGAGATCAATGTTGCGTAAAGATTGTTCAGGCCTTCAGAAATCTTTACCTTTGCGCCGGCAATTTTCTTTTTGTCCGGGGTGAACAGGAACAGGGGGATGATGAATATCAGATACCAGATGGCCGAGAGTGGTCCACTGGCGCGATCGCCTTCATTGGTTGCAGCATCCATGCCAAATATGGGTGAAAAGCCGAGCAGGGTTTTTCCTGTTTCAGGGCTGGCGGACATAAAGGCAAGCACGAAAATCAGCGCAACCAACCCACCAACATATCCAAGGGCCCAACCGGAACCTGAAAGCTTGCCCATTTCTTTACGTGGCACCAGTGAGGGCATCATGGCGTTGGTAAACACGGCGGCAAATTCGATGCCGATCAGAGCAACAACAAAAGCACCAAGGGCAAGGGTGATGGTTGAGGGGGTGCCGATGGCTGAGGGCACGGCCCAATATAAAGCGGTGGCTCCAACAATGGCCAATAGCGAGAAAGCGGCGATCCATGGTTTTCGTGGACCCGATGCATCAGCGACGGATCCCAGGATGGGGGCCATAATGGCAATGATCAGGCCGGCAATGGCGGTTGCATTGCCCCACATAACCTGTCCGTCAACCGGGTTGGGGGCAACAAAGGCGACAAAATAGGGGGCGAAAATAAAGGTAATTAATAATGTATGAAAGGGCTGGGCCGCCCAGTCAAAAAACATCCAGGACATAACGCCTTTTTTGGAAGCATATTCAGTTGGTTCAATATCGGTGCTCATGGGCGCTTTCCCCCCCGGAAAATTATTTTATTAAAGAGACTTAGCCCTTTTTTGAGGGTTTTGTCGAGAAGGTTGCTGTGACCGGCATATGATCTGTGTGGAGAAATCGGGTATCAGTGGTGCAAACATTTTTGACCTGGATATTGGGGGAGATAACAAAGCCGTCGATGATTGCCGTGTAATTTTCACCCCTGACATAGGGCTGGTAGTTGGTGCGCACTGTTGGTGTTTGTGGGTCACATATAATTTGCCAGCCGGTTGGAAGTTGCTGGGTTGGCATTGAAACAAGCCAGAACAGTTTTTTTATATCAGTGGTATGGGGAAAATTTGAGGGGGTTAATGCCATGTTCCAATCTCCCCCAAGAACGACAAAATTCCCTTTGGAAAACTCTTCTTCAGCGTAGGAGAGAACTTTTTGCAGTTGCTCAAACCGGGTTGCCCCTTCAGGGTCGAAGGCGGCGAGGTGCAAATTGATGATAATCCATTGTTGGGGGCTGTTTTTTATCTGAAATTTTGTGACCAAAAGTCCGTAATTGCGTTTGATAAAGCCGCCCAGAAAAGTGGGTTCTGCGGGAAGTGCGATTACTTTGGCACTTTTCGGGCTGGCGGGACAAAGGGTCATGGTGCCGTGATTGATTTTTATGGGCCATGGCAGGCCCCACGACGAAATGTCGGGGCGAAAGAGCGCAAAGTGTCTGGTGAACCGGTCAAGGATGGATTGGCGCAGGGGCTGCCAATAGCTTAACGGGCTGCGGTTTGAGACTTCCTGCAACAACATCAGATGGGGGGCGGAACGATCTCTAAACTTCTCAAGTTGGCTAAGAATGCCGCCTATATTTTTTTTGACAGCGTTAAGGGAGGGGGGGAACCAGCTTTTGCCCCCATCGGTGACAAAATCAGATTCTTTGCCAAGTCCGCCATAGCCGATATTCCATGAGGTCAGGGTGAGGGTGGCGTCCAGTTTGTCAGGCAGGTTGTCTGGTTTGTGCAAAACCTTTACCTTGTTGCCGTGGGGTCGATAGCGGTTCATTAGAAAAATCACGGCACAATATACAGCGATCAGGGCAAACAGTATTGCCCCCCAGTTTCCCCTTAAATCTGCCAAGGTCGCCAATGTGAGTACCTCTGATTCTGTCCTGCCTGGAGCATTGTTCGTTTTGAAACGAAGTAAAACCTATGCTCCAGGTTTTTCTTTGTCGTATTATTGAACCTGAAACAGGGGGTCCACTTATCGCTTAAAAGCGCTTTAATGCCTCGCCAGATCCGACAACAAACCCGCCGCGACGGATAATCTTGAAACGGTAAGTTCGCCCTCGGTTAAATCTGTGACCATGGTCTCAATGCGTGAAATCTCTGCTGATAGTGCGCTGTCCCAGGCCTGCATGCGTTTTTCAATAGTGCCTTTGCCAGCCCCAAGTACATCCATGGAAAGATCCCGCTGGGCGCGCATGACATTTGCCAGTGCACGATCAAGGGCCATACGATCATAGTGATCGGTGGTTTTGACGTGGCGGGAGAGTTCGGTAATGCGGCCAAGGCGGAAACGTTCCAGCACGGCGAAATAGCCCTTTGCAGCCAGTTCAACTTCTGTATTGCTTTGCTCGGCAAGCAACACAATGTCAGAGGCCAGGGTGAGGGCGCTGAGTTCGGCAATGCGCCGTGCAATCGCTTTTGGCGCACCACCTTCTTCAAAGTCTGTGGCTTGTCTGCTAACGCTTCGTTCAATGAAGGGGGGCAGAATATCGGACAGGGAATTGCGTACCTTTTCGATGCCGGTTGCGTAGGTTTTTATGATGGAGGCCAAACCGGTTTCAAAGGACACATTGCGCAGGAACCAAAGGGTCTGATTGACCAGCAGTGTTTGCACTTCTGAATAAAGGAAAAGTTGCACGGCCCCTGTTACTTTATTGTCCAGCGCATCGATTGAGGCATTCAGATCTGTCAGATCAAAACTGTCGCGTGCGGCGGCGTAGGCGTAGGCAACCTGCGCCGCTCCGGCGGAGGTGGCCGAGGTCATTTTGTGGATATAGGCCGGTCCCCCCCGGTTGATCATGGCGTTGGAAAGCACGGTGGCAATCACCTCACGGCGCAGGCGATGGTTTTCAATGGTCTGGGGTTGTTGGCCTGTCAGCTGAAGGGGGAAATAGCGATAAAGCTCTTTGGCCAGATAGGGATCGTCAATGACGTTTGAGCCCAACAGATCAGCCTGCAGAATGTTTTTGGCATAGGCCAGAAGAATGGATGTTTCAGGCCGGGTCAGGGGCTGATTGGCGTTTATCCGGTCAGCGACTTCAATGTCATCGGGCAAAAATTCTACTTCCCGATCAAGTTCGCCATCCGCATCCATGGACTGCATCAGGGCAATCAGATCTGCGGTTTCGTCCATACCGCGGAACTGGGTGAGGGAGAGGGTGAGGGTTTGCAGATAGTTATTGCGCAGGCACAATTCGGCGACTTCATCGGTCATCTCTGCAAGAAATTCATTACGTCCGGGCAGGTCCATCAGCCCATCACGGACCAGAGTGCCAAGGGCAATTTTGATGTTTACTTCAAGATCGGAGGAATTTACGCCGGCGGAATTGTGGATGGCGTCCGTGTCAATCAAGCCCCCGTTCTGGGCAAATTCAATGCGAGCCAGCTGGGTTATGCCCAGGTTTGCCCCTTCGCCGATACATTTTGCGCCCACTTCTTTTGCTGTTACGCGGATGGCATCATTGGCCTTGTCGTCGGCATCGGCGTTGCTTTCAGAGGTTGCACGCACATAAGTGCCGATACCACCGAACCAGAGCAGGTCGGCTTTGGTTTTCAATATCGCATTCATTACCTGAGTGGGTGTATGTTTTTCTCCCTCAATTCCCAGAGCCTCCTGCGCCTCTTTTGAAAGGGAAATGGATTTTGATGAGCGCGGATAAATGCCGCCGCCTTTGGAAATCAGGTCCTTGTTATAGTCCTGCCAGGAAGATCGGGGGAGATCAAAAACCCGCTGTCTTTCTGCATAGCTTGAGGGCGCGTCGGGATTGGGGTCGATAAAAATATCGCGATGGTCAAAGGCACCGATCAGGCGGATTTCCTTTGATAGCAACATGCCGTTGCCAAATACGTCCCCGGACATGTCCCCGACCCCAACGACGGAAACAGGGGAGGGTTGAATATCGCGATCCAGCTCGCGGAAATGGCGTTTGACGGCTTCCCATGCGCCGCGCGCGGTAATGCCCATAACTTTGTGGTCATAACCGGCTGAGCCACCGGAGGCAAAAGCATCCCCAAGCCAGAAATTATGCTCTTCAGAAATAGCGTTGGCGGTGTCGGAAAAAGTTGCGGTGCCCTTATCAGCGGCAACCACCAGGTAGGGGTCGTCCCCATCCCGGCGTACCAGATTTTTTGGGGGCAGGACTTTTTCACCGTCCAGATTGTCGGTCACATCAAGCAGGGTGTTGATGAATATTTTATAGCAGGCAATGCCTTCGGCCAAAAAGGTTTCCCGATCAGGATTGTTGGGCATTCGTTTGGGGAAAAACCCGCCCTTTGACCCGGTGGGTACAATAACCGCGTTTTTGGTCATTTGGGCTTTGACCAACCCAAGAACTTCGGTGCGGAAATCTTCAGGCCGGTCGGACCAGCGTAAGCCCCCGCGGGCGATGGGGCCACCGCGCAGGTGAATGCCTTCAACACGGGGGGAATAAACAGTAATTTCGCGATAGGGGCGCGGGGCAGGCATGCCCTCGATGTTCTCGCAGTCAAATTTGATGGCCAGTGCAGGACGCCGGTTGCCATCCTTGTCGCGCTGATAAAAGTTTGTGCGCAGGGAAAATTGAACCAGGTTGAGAATGTGGCGAATGATGCGGTCTTCATCAATGGAGGTGATTTTCTCCAGGGCGTCGGCCACGAATTTTTGGATTTTTTGCGCCTCTTTTTCCCGGTTGCCGGAAAATTCAGGATCATGAAGAACATGGAACAGTTCAACAAGCTTTGAAACCAATGGTCCCTGGGCATTAAGGGCGGCCCATATATAGCGCTGTGAATAGCTGGAACCTAATTGGTGCAAATAGCGCACCATGGCGCGGATGATACTCACATCATCCCATTGCAGACGGGCGCTAATGGTCAGGGTATTCAGGCCATCGCTCTCAGCCTTTCCAGACCAGATTGCCTTGATGGCCCGCTCCAGACGCGGGCCAATGGCCTCAATGCGGGCGCTCTCGACCTTGTCCAGCTCTACCTGCATTTCATGCACAAATGCGGGGTCTGCGTTTTTAGGCCGAACCTTATAGGAATGCTCGTCGATAACGCGAAAGCCGAAATTTTCAAGCAATGGCACCCGGTTGGACAGGGGAATAGGTGTTTTGGGGTGATAGACTTTAAGTTTGAGGGCGCTTTCTTCGGTGGTGCTCGGGCTTAAGCGCATTGCGATATCAGTGTCGCCCTCAAGGGATTGCAGCACTTCAATGTCAGCCAGTGCATCGATATGGGAATTGGCACTTTGATAGCCGGCTGAAAAGGCATTGGCGTAGGCGGCGACCCCTGCGGGGTTGTCCGCTTCGCTTAAAATGCGATCGCCAAAAGAGCGCAACATTTCGCTCACGGTGGCTTCAAGTTCTATGCGATCCGGCTGGGGGGTTTTGCCACCGTTGCGGCCAATAATATAGTGAACGCGCACCATTTCACCTTCGGGGAAATGGGGATAATAGGCCGAAACTCGACCATCATATTGGGTGGCGAGATATTCGCCAATATTGTGGCGAATGTCAGAATCATAGCGGTCCCGGGGCAGAAAGAGCAGGATGGATACAAAATTGTCAAAGTGGTCAATGCGGGAGAGAACCCGCACCTGAGGCCGGTCCGGCAGGGCGGCGATCAGCGTTGCAAATTCAAACAGTTGTTTTTCTTCAATCTGGAACAATTCTTCGCGCGGGTAGTTTTCCAACGCTGCCATCAGGGCTTTGCCCGCATGGGAATTTGGTTCAAGTTTTGAA
>JAJRRJ010000050.1 GCA_024279575.1 Alphaproteobacteria bacterium
CTGGTGTCAATAATATCAGTCACCCAGGCGTTTCCCGGTATTGTCATCAAATAAATGGAGGGACGTTGTTAGCACTTTCACACCCACGACATCGCCAATGCTATGGGGTTTTGCCGGATCTCCCCGCACGACAACGTTGACGCCCGTATTCAGTTTGACATGAATATAGGTGGCATCTCCAAGGTATTCCTCAAGCAAAACCTCCCCTTTCAAATCAGCAGTTTTTCCCTTTGCACTTACCAATTGCCAGCCATTGGGGCGAACACCCATTTTTGCACTGCCGTGGGAAACCGGTGCTGTTTTTGGCAATGCAATTTTTTCCCCGCTAACCAGGTAGGCGACAGAGTTATCGATTTTTTCAATATCCATAAAATTCATTGCCGGGGAGCCGATAAATCCGGCAACAAACAGGTTTTGCGGTTTTTCATAAAGTTCACGCGGAGTCCCGACCTGCTGAATTGCTCCATCATGCATAACGACAATTTTATCGGCCAAAGTCATGGCTTCCACCTGATCGTGGGTCACATAAACCATGGTTGCTGAAAGCCGTTGATGGAGACCGGCGATTTCAAGACGGACCGAACCGCGCAATGCCGCATCAAGGTTGGATAGTGGCTCATCAAATAGAAATAGTTTTGGTTTGCGCACGATAGCGCGGGCGATCGCCACCCTCTGGCGCTGACCACCGGAAAGTTCAGCCGGTTTGCGATCCAGCAACGGATCCAGTTCCAAAGCGCGGGAACTTTCCGTCACCCGTTCTTCTATTTCATCCTTGGAATGGCCTGCCTGTTTGAGCACCAGTGCCATATTGCCGCGCACTGTGAGGTGAGGATAAAGCGCATAGGTCTGAAAAACCATGGCGATCCCACGCTTGGCGGGGGGGAGTGTGGTTATGGATTTGCCATCCAAAATAACATCGCCTGCGGTTTCATCTTCCAAACCGGCTATAATGCGCAAAAGCGTTGATTTTCCACATCCCGAAGGCCCAAGCAGAACCCAAAACTCACCGGAGGGAATGTCCAGATCAAGTCCTTCAAGGACTTTGACGTCCCCATAGGATTTGTGCAGATCGTCTATTTTCAAATGGGCCATTTCATAATTCCAATATTTGGGCGGTTCCCGTTTTAATCGAAGCATCCGCGGCCAGAACCACCGCGAGGGATTTCACCGCATCATTCATATGCTGGGTTAAATCCATATCCTGCTCAAACGCCTGTCGAACAAATTCCTGCTCACGCTCACACAATTGCTGATGGCCGGGTTCATCATCCATTTTGAACAACCTGTCGGGGGATGAAAACCTGCCATCGGCGTCAATTGCAGCGCTATGCACACGAATGGAGGAAGTTTTGGTATGCGTGTCGATATCGTCAGATTTCGCTTCCCCATCAATAATGATCGACACAGAACCATTGGGGGACATGACGTCTTTTACAAAGAAGGCGCTTTCAGAAATCATAGGGCCCCAGCCTGCCTCATACCAACCCACCGAAGCATCCTCAAACAACACCTGCAAGTGACCATAATTGTACATATCGGAAGCAATTTCATTAGAAAGCCGCACCCCCATACCGCGCACTTCAACAGGGCGGGCATCGGTGATTTGGCACATAACATCCAGATAATGCACGCCACAATCAACAATCGGGGACGTTGTTTGCATTAGTTGCTTGTGGGTATGCCATGTGTCACCGCTGGATTGTTGATTAAGGTTCATCCTGAAAACGTAAGGACCACCAAGGGCGCGCGCTTCTTTTATCAGGCGCATCCATGAGGGATGGTGGCGCAAAATATATCCCACGATAAGTTTGCGCTTATTGGCTTTGGCGGCGGCAACAACTCGTTTTGCATCTTGGATATTTGTCGCCAACGGTTTTTCAACAAAAACATGACAGCCCGCTTCAAGGGCCATGACCGCAAAATCGGCGTGACTATCGGAATAGGTATTTATTGAAACCAGATCTGGCTGCAAATCGGAAAGCGCTTTTGAAAAAGAAGAAAGGATTTCATATTTTTCCAGCGAAGGATCAAGAGCGGGCTTTGAGCGATTAAGCAGGCCCACAATTTCAAATCCAGGGCTTTTCTCGTAGGCCAGGGCGTGGGAGCGCCCCATGTTTCCCAAACCAGCCACCAGTACTGAAATCGGGCGATCACTCATTTCACCGCACCTGCTGTTAACCCACGAATAAGCTGACGAGAGAAAATAGCATAAAGGATCATTACAGGAATGATTGCCAGTGCCATGGCGGCCAGAATTGCATTCCAATTATTGGTGAACTGTCCAACAAAAACCTGCGCGCCAAGGGTGAGGGTTTTAGTTTCTTCAGAGGGCGCCAGAATAAGGGGAAACCACAGATCATTCCAAATGGGAATCATTGTAAATACACCAACCGTTGCGAGCGCAGGGCGCACAAGGGGCAAAACCAGCCGGAAAAATATATCATACTCCGACAACCCATCGATGCGCCCCGCCGCCTTAAGGTCAGAGGAAACCTGAGACATAAATTCTGAAAGTATGAAAATGGAAAGTGGTAGCCCAGACGCCGTGTAGACCAAAATCAATGCCCAGGGCGTGTTGACCAGGCCAGTGGCAACCATCAGTTTTAATATACCGATCGTGCCAAGACGAATAGGAATCATAATCCCAAGGGCTAAATAAAGCCCGGTCAGGCGATTGAAAGGGAATTTGTATTCAGAGAGGGCGAATGCTGCCATTGCTCCAAATAGCAGCACAAAGAACAGGCTGGCGACGGTAACCGAGAGGGAGTTCCAGAAATATAGCGGGAAATTCCCTTGTGTGAGCACAGTGGTGTAGCCAATCAGGTCAAAAGTTTCCGCGTTTGGCAAAGCCATGGGATCGCGAAAAATGGCCCGCTTAGACTTGAAGGAATTAATAATTATCAGAATGACGGGGAACAGTGCGATCACCGTGAATGTGAGCAGCACCGCATGGGCACCCAACTCGGCAAGACGGTTGCGTCTGGCGCGTGAAACAGCCATTTTTCAAATCTCACATTTCATAGCGGGTCAACTTTCGCTGAATAAAAAACAGATAAATTGCGACCCCGACCAAAATGATCAGGAACATCATGGTGGCGATAGCGGCCCCCATATTTGGATCACCGGGCTGAGTTTGCTGGCCATAAAAGGTGCGATAGAGCATGGTACCCAAAAGGTCGGTGGAGAAATTGGGGCCGGATAGCGCACCTTGCGTCGTATAAACCAGATCAAAGGCATTGAAATTTCCCACAAATGTTAAAATGGAAATGATGCCGATTGTGGGCAATATCAGAATCAGTTTGATTTTGAAGAACTGCGCAAATCCGGTTACCCCGTCACATTCAGCCGCCTCTATCACCTCCTCGGGAATCGAGAGAAGCGCTGCGTAAATCAACATCATCGGGATGCCGATAAACTGCCAGACAGAAATAAAAGCCAGCGTGGTCAAGGCGGTTTCCTCGCGACCAAGAAAGGGCATAAACCAGCTACCAAGCCCAACACTCGTTAACAGGCCCTTTGAGACCCCCCATAATGGGGAAAGCATGAGTTTCCAAACGAAACCGACAATCACGAATGAGAGTAAAGTGGGCATAAAAATTGCGGTGCGGTAGAACTTTTTTCCCGGCAAGTGGAACATGGAAAGCAGGGCTGCAATCATCACGCCAATGGGGTTTTGAACCAACATATGGATAATAAAGAAGTAGAAATTATTCCACAAAGCCCGAAAGAACGGACCCACCCAATTAACGTTGAAAAACAGCTCTTTATAATTATCCAGGCCAATGAAGGTGACTTCGCGGGTGGTGGTGTCCACATGGAAGAATGACAACCGCAACGTTTCGGCCAGGGGCAAAATCATTACCACTGTATAGATGAGGGCAGCGGGGGCAAGAAACACCAGAATATGCCATCGAAAAGGGCGCTTTTTATTCGTAAGAGCCTTGGTCATTTTCCCCCGCCTGACTTAATTTAACTTCGATATGATACCCGGACAATTTGCCCGGGTATCATTTTATTTTCCCTTACCAACTATTGCTGGGGTTCGTACCAGCTTTCCAAACCGGCCTGCAATTCGGCGGCAGCCTCAGCGGGTGTTTGCGTCCCGTTGATGACGTTTGCCGAAGCAGTCCACATGCCGCTCCACAGGTTGGGCGTTCCACCGCGCGTCAGAATTTGCGCCGCGGAACGAATGGTTGAATCACACTCTGAACGCCATGAGATAAACTCATTGGCAAGCGGATCATCCAGGGAAATTGCGTGCTTTGACAGGGAGAAGAAGCCAGGCAACGCATTAGAATAGAGCTGAGCGAATTCCTCTGAACCCATCCAGTCAAGGAAGACTTTTGCCGCTTCAGCATTTGGTGAAGCGGGGTTCAAACCCATAGCAATATCGGTGTGATCATCAATATAGCATTTGTCCCCTGCATTTGGCAGTGGCGGACGGAAAGCACCAAGTTCAAAGTCAGCATCATTATTAAAACCGGTGATTTCCCATGAGCCGGCAGGATAAATTGCCGCACGCCCAAGGGTGAACAATGTCTGGCTGTCGGGATAGCCCTGAGCTTCAAAGCCATCACCCAGATACTGACCCCATTCCGCCAGAACTTCAAAGGGTTTCACCCATTGTGGATCGGTCAGTTTTTCAGTGCCGTTGATTATACCAAGACGGCCCTGCTCACCTTTCCAGTACATAGGTCCGATATTCTGATACCCCATGGCAGCAGCTTCCCACTGATCAAGGGTTCCCATGGCCATCGGGATATAATTGCCGTCAGCCTTGATTGCATCCAGCACTGCCGTAAACTCTTCCTGTGTTTCAGGCTCACTCAAACCAAGTTCAGCAAAGGCATCCTTATTGTAGATAAACCCATGAATAACCGCAGCCATCGGCACACAAAATGTTGTGCTGCCGTCATCTGTGGTCCAGGCGGATTTGGCAACATCAGAAAAATTGTCCAAAGCCGACAGCTCGTTCAAGGGGGCCAGTTGGCCCTTGTTGAACAGATCAAGGGCGGAATCAAACGGGCGGCAGGTAATCAGATCGCCGGCTGTGCCCCCTTCAAGTTTTGCATTGAGCGCGGCGTTATATTGAGCCGGAGCGGTGGGGGCAAAAGTTACCTTGATATCAGGGTTGGCGGCCATAAAGGCGGGCAGAATTGTATCCTGCCAAATGGTCAAATCGTCATTTCTCCAACTTTCGATGGTCAACTCAGCGCCATAAGTGAGGCTGGCAGCACTCAACATAAGGGCGGTTGCAAGGCCGCTTATTACTATTTTCTTCATTTTGGTTCTCTCCTGTTTAATTTATCCGTCCCTATATTTTGCCCCTCCCGCGAGGCAGCAACCGGTCGCAAACCAAATTCTGACTATTTGTCAGAAAGGGCCGCGGCCAGGTTCCCTTTGTGGCGCCTGAGTAAACTCAATGCCGCATTCTTTTCCTGCCCTTCAACAATCAGAACAGCAAGTTTTGTATGATAGTCACATTGTTCCAGAGCCGCCGTAGCGGTCACCAGATCGCAACCGGTAATTTCAATTACCATACGCTGAGCGCGCAGTATTAACTTTTCATTGCTGGCCTGCATGTCCACCATGTGCCCACGATGGACCTTGTTCAAACCAATCATCAATGTTGTGGAAAACCGATTAAGTGCAATTTTTTGACTGGTCCCCGCGCCAAGCCTTGTGGAGCCGGAAAGTACTTCTGCACCAGTGGCCAGCAACACGCCAAACTCAGCATCTGATATCAGTGGCGAACCGGGGTTGTTGGCAAATGCGATGGTGAGGCTTCCCGCTTCCCTTGCCACATGAATTGCGGCACGCGTGTAAGGTGTTGTACCACTGGCAGCTAACCCCAAAACCACATCCTGAGGTGTGGGCTTTATCGCCTCCATCTCACTTTGACCCGCCACAGCATCGTCTTCAGCGCCCTCAATTGCATGATTAAGCCCGGCATCTCCGCCCGCAAACAAGTATTCCAGCCGCTCCAGAGGCCAGCCAAATGTGGGGGTAAGTTCTATGCCATCCAATACGGCCAACCGACCAGATGTTCCCGCGCCAACATATATTATGCGCCCTTTCTCCCCTGACAGACGAGCAACTGCTGCATCGATAGCGCTTTCAAGTTGTGGTAATGCCTGTGCAACGGCGTTAAGTGCCTGATGCTGCCCCCCCAGGAGTGCTCCAAGAATTTCCCGGTTTGGCCATGTTTCCAACCCCTCAAAGCGGGGGGAGCGGAATTCGGTTTCGCGCCACTCACAACCCGGCGACATGTCTCTCAACTTGTTGGAACCATTCAATGTCAATTTTCGCCCTCCCAAGCGTCATTGATTGTTTTCATACCAATATACTACCAAAAGAAAACCTATTAGGCAACAATTTGTTAACTTTATTTTTTTCGATCTCGTAACCACCTGAAACACAATGCTTAAATTTGTTTGCTTGCCAAAAATGTTAACTTGTGTCCAACATAATTGGTATGTGAATTGTCCATAAACGCACCCTAAAGGCGAGTGAATGCAAGTGAAAAATATCAATACTCATTTTTTTTGCCTTGATATGGGGGGGACTGGCACACGCGGTGTGTTGTTTGATTTCGAAGGAAATGAGCTTGCTCGAGCCGTTGGAAAAGCGGGGGCATTGTCCCTTGGCGCGCAGCAATCGTTTAACGCAATCAGCGATATTTGGGACAAAGTATGCCTGACCAGTGGGCATAATTCAAAAAACACCAGTTGCGTAAATATCGCTCTTGGGATTGCGGGATCCGGATTAAAAAAACAAACAGAACATCTACGCCAATTGTTAAGTCAGTTTAGCAATGTGGTGATTACCGGGGATGGATATGGGGCATTGATTGCCGCAAGCAAGGGGAAACCGGGGGCACTGATTTCGGTCGGAACGGGTGTTGGCGCGCTCAGGCTTGGGAGCGATGGCAAAACCATGGCCGTCAGTTCATGGGGCTTTCCGGCTGGAGACAAGGGCGGTGGCGCATGGCTTGGCCTGACCCTGTTTAGTGATTTTCTAAACGCCATGGACATGATATTTTCAGCACCTCCCATTCCTCTAACTCTTATGGATCAAATAAAAGAAATCACTGGAAAAAACACTCAAAGCATTATGGGATGGCAACAAAACGCCCGCCCCGGAGATTTTGGCAAGCTTGCGCCAATAATCGTTGCGGGGGCCAAGGAAGGCGATACTTATTGCCAGGGCCTGTTAAACAAGGCAGCCCGCCATATTGCCCGCATTGCACAAACACTACAATCAGAGGAGACAAAAACCATTTTCCTGTCTGGTGGGTTGGGGCCTGTTCTATATCCCTATTGCTTGAAAAGCACGCCGGGTATTGACTGGTGCTTGAGCGAAGCTGACCCAATAAACGGGGTTTTTTTGGTAGCCAGCGGGCAAGCCCCGCCACTGCAATTGATGGTGCGCCCTGGGCTGAAATAAAAATGCGCTCAA
>JAJRRJ010000051.1 GCA_024279575.1 Alphaproteobacteria bacterium
CTTGCGGACAACGCGGATACGATCGGGTACGAAATTCTTACCTCATTGAATGGGCGGTTCAAGCGCCGCTATCGTGATGAACATGGCAATGTGAGCGAAAGTTAGCGCCCGTGGCCCGCATAAAATCCAATTTTATCTGCCAATCCTGCGCCGCCATATCCACCCAGTGGTCAGGGCGCTGTGATGCCTGCGGCGAATGGAATACTATTATTGAAGAACGCAGTGAGAGTGGCATCGGGGCCGGCCCTAAATCTGCCAAAGCAGGCGCTGTTTCAACCAAGCTTTTTGCATTAAGCGGACAAAGTGAAGACGCCATCCGCATAAAAAGTCAAATTGCAGAACTGGACCGGGTTACGGGGGGAGGTTTTGTAAAGGGAAGTGCCTTGCTCGTTGGCGGGGATCCGGGAATTGGTAAATCCACCCTGTTATTGCAGGCGGCGGCAAAACTGGCAGATCAGGGACGACGGGTAATCTATGTTTCGGGGGAAGAAGCCATTGCGCAGGTGCGGCTGCGCGCCAAACGGCTGGGGGTTGCTAACTCCAATGTGCAATTGGCGGCTGAAACCAATGTGGAAATCATTCTGGCGACCCTTGAAGAGGCCGGTGGAGTTGATCTGGTAATTATAGATTCCATCCAGACCCTGTGGACTGACCGGGTGGACAGCGCGCCGGGGACCGTGACCCAAGTGCGCACTTCAGCTCAAGCCATGACCCGGTTTGCAAAAAAACCGGAGCCACCGTTGTTCTGGTGGGGCATGTGACCAAGGACGGACAGATTGCGGGGCCACGGGTCGTGGAGCATATGGTGGATGCGGTGCTCTATTTTGAGGGCGACGCCAGCCACACATTCAGAATTTTACGCGGAGTCAAAAACCGCTATGGACCAACCGATGAAATCGGTGTGTTTGAAATGACCCAATTGGGCCTGAAGGAAGTCAAAAACCCCAGCTCGCTTTTTCTGGATCAGCGGGATGAAGGGGCTGCAGGATCCGCAGTTTTTGCCGGAATGGAGGGCACGCGGCCGTTGCTGATAGAAATTCAGGCACTGGTGGCCCCCTCCCCGCTTGGCACGCCACGCCGGGCTGTCGTGGGGTGGGATTCGGCGCGCCTGTCCATGGTGCTGGCGGTGCTTGAAACCCGATGTGGCGTAAAAATCGGCGCCAATGACATTTATCTCAATGTTGCCGGAGGGTTGAAAATTTCTGAACCCGCTGCTGATCTGGCGGTAGCGGCGGCGCTTATTTCTTCACTCACCGGGGCACCTTTACCTTCAGATGCGGTGTATTTTGGCGAAATAAGCCTTTCGGGCGGGGTGCGCCCCGTTGTGCATACATCGGTTCGGCTACGCGAAACAGCCAAGCTGGGATGTAGTTGCGCACATACCGGGCAAGTTGGGGATATTGAGGGTGCAAAAAAGCTGACAGTGCACCAATTCGGCTCACTGGCGGCGCTCGCAGGACGCATCGCGGCCAGTAAAAAAGCCTGATTTTTCAGATTTGTCTTTTTGTTAAATGACGCTGTGCTCAAAGAAAAAGACAAAACCTATCAGGACTATTTGCTCAGCCTTGAGGAAAACACATAAACACCTCCGCAAGGTGGCGTATTATGACCCGGCATTTCTTCCGGTTATCAACAATAATTGGCTGATGTTGCTCAACAGACACAACCAGCGCTTGGATTCTAATTGATTAGCGGTTAAACGAAGCCATTGTGACTGATTGTTAGGTTTTAAAACATGCTTACTGCCTTTGATGTGGGAATTGGGTTTCTGGTATTTATTTCGGCTATTCTGGCGACAGCACGCGGTTTGACACGCGAAGTTCTGTCCTTGGCCACATGGGCAGGCTCAGCCATGATCGCTGTGTGGGTGTGGCAGGTGCACCCATATATTGCCCGCGGATATATTCAGGAAGAAATTATCGCGGATATCGCAACGGTTCTGGTGTCCTTTATTGTTTCTCTGATCGTATTGCATCTCATTACAATTCGCATCGCTGACTTTGTAGTGGATTCGAAAATTGGCCCACTGGATCGCACGCTCGGATTTGTTTTTGGTGCTATGCGCGGGGCCTTGATCGGCGTGGTGATGGTGATATTCGGCCAGTGGCTGCTTGGATCAAGCCTGCCTTCATGGGCAACCGAATCCAAATCACTGCCGGTTTTATCTTCGCTTGGGGACACCCTGATTGATGCATTACCGCCAAAACTGGAACAACAGATTTCAGATATTTTACAGCGTGATGATGTGGCACAAAGCGGCACCACGACAGAAGAGAACGATATTGGTACGGATTCGGGCGAAGAGGCCCTGACTACAGAGGGTTAAAACTTCAATTTTCTCAAACGGCGAAGTGAAAAATGCACTTAACCGAAGCTGAACAAAGCGAACTGTTTGACGATGACAAACTGCATGAGGAATGCGGTGTTTTTGGCATATTGGACCACCGTGAAAGCGCCACTCTGATTGCGCTTGGTTTGCACGCATTGCAACATCGCGGGCAGGAAGCGGCGGGCATTGTTTCGTTTGACGGCACCCAGTTTCACTCTGAAAGACGGTTGGGCCTTGTAGGGGATCATTTTACCGACAGCCATGTGATTGATAAACTGCCCGGAAATTCCGGCATTGGCCATGTGCGTTATTCCACCACCGGCGATACAATTATGCGCAATGTTCAACCCATGTTTGCCGAGCTTAATGCGGGGGGCATAGCCATTGCCCATAACGGGAATTTCACCAATGGCATGTCCCTGCGCCGCCAGATTATTGAGCAGGGCGCTATTTGCCAAAGCACCTCTGACAGCGAAGTTGTGCTTCATCTGATTGCCCAGGCACGGCAAACGGATTCTGCCGAGAGATTTATTGAAGCAATTTCTCAGGTTGAGGGGGGCTATGCCATTGTCGCCCTGACCCGCAACAAACTGATTGGTGCGCGCGACCCCAACGGCATCCGGCCACTGGTTTATGGAGAGTTTGAGGGCAAACCGATTTTTGCCTCTGAAACCTGTGCGCTTGATATCATCGGCGCGACGTTCATTCGTGATGTGGCTCCGGGGGAGACCCTTATCTGCCAGCGCCACGGGGATGGTACTATTGAAGTGCGCAGTCATATCCTTGAAAACGCTGCACCGGAACGGCTTTGTCTGTTTGAATATGTTTATTTTTCAAGGCCTGATTCCATTGTTGGGGGACGCTCAGTCTATTCTGTGCGCAAAAACATGGGTGCAAAACTGGCTGCAGAAGCCCCTGTTGATGCCGATGTTGTAGTACCCATTCCTGATGGCGGTGTTCCAGCGGCGCTGGGCTTTGCGCAGGCGGTAAACATTCCTTATGAATATGGTATTATCCGCAACCATTATGTGGGCCGCACGTTTATCGAGCCCAGCCAGCGCATTCGTGCCCTTGGCGTGAAATTAAAACATTCAGCAAACCGGGAACAGATCAAAGGCAAGCGCGTTATACTGGTGGATGATTCTATAGTGCGGGGCACAACGACAACCAAGATTGTGCAAATGATCCGCGACGCGGGGGCGCTTGAAGTGCATATCAGGGTCGCATGTCCGCAAATAATTTATCCCGATTTCTATGGGATCGACACACCGGATGCTGATCAACTCCTGTCTAATCAGTTTAAAACTGTCGAGGAAATGTGCGCCCATATTGGCGCCGATTCACTGGCTTTTTTATCAATAGACGGGCTATATAGGGCTGTGTGTTCACAACCGCGCAACGCCAAGTCACCACAATTTACTGACCACTATTTCACCGGGGACTATCCAACGGTTTTAACCGATATGGATGGAACAGATATTAAAATACCCGGCGTTTCAATGCTGAAAGAAGCGATTTAAAATATGAATAACAAAAATGACCTTGAGGGAAAAATTATTCTTGTGACCGGCGCCTCCAGAGGCATCGGTTATGCAGCGGCGAAGGAAGCAGCGCGACGTGGTGCACACATCATCGCTGTGGCGCGTACCGTTGGCGGCCTTGAAGAGTTGGATGATGAAATTAAGGCAATTGGCTCAGAAACAACAATTGTTCCTCTGGATTTGAATGACGGGGACGGGGTGGATCGCCTAGGCAAAGCAATTTTTGATCGCTGGGGTAAGCTGGATGGACTGATTATCAATGCGGCAATGCTGGGACCGATTTCTCCTCTCTCTCATATCGCCCCCAAGGATTTCACCAAGGTGATGGAAACCAACGTCACCGCAGCATTTCGGCTGATACGCTCACTGGATTTTTTGCTCAAGGCATCAGATGGAGGGCGCGTGGGGTTTGTATCTTCAAGCTCAGCGGAAAGTGCCAAACCCTATTGGGGACTTTATGCGGCAAGCAAGGCGGCGCTGAACGCTTTGGCAAAATCCTATGCGGGAGAACTCGCCAATACCAAGGTCAAAGTAAACGTGTTTTATCCCGGTGCCGTGCGCACCGGTATGCGCGCCAAAGCTGTTCCGGGTGAAGACCCCTCAACATTGATGACCCCGGATGAAATTGCACCCAGACTTGTGGATCTTGTGTCGCCGGACCTTTCAAAAACCGGACATATGTTCGATGTTCGTACCGGGAATTTTAAGGAGAGTTAGGACGCAAAAACATAAAGTTTTTGCTGTAGGCAGATGTCGACACTGCTGATGGAAAATTCCCTCCCCGACTGTGCATTGTGCACAACAAATTTCAAAAAAGGCGGTTACTTGGCAGAAATATACTTCAAGCTTATTCCAGAAGTTCACCTTGTTCTAAGGAACGGCGAGAGGTTTCTTATGCTTCGCCGGTTTCAAACAGGATACATGGGACGGCGAAATTCAGAATATGGAACCGCACAAATGTGACGACCTCAACTGGTACACACTGGCAGAACAAGGCACAAAACTTGTTCCTTATGTGAAGTCAGCTTTGGAAAGCGTATCCAACAACAATCCTTATTCTGAGTTTGGCTGGAACTAAGCTGGTGTGCAGAACCCCGTTTTTCAACGGGATGGCGGAGGCCAATCGGGCTTATCCCAATTTTCGTTTGTTCTTTTCATGATAGGGATTATCCCCCGCCCGTATCCACAGGCGGATTGGGGTGCCAACCATATTAAAATGCTCTCGCATGCCATTGGTGAGATAACGGGTATAGGCGGTGGGCAGCGCATCGGGGCGTGAACAAAACAAAATAAATGTGGGGGGGCGTGACTTTACCTGGGTCATATAGCGCAATTTGAGGCGACGACCGGATACTGCCGGGGGCGTGTGGGCCTGCACCATGGCATTCAAAAACTGGTTTACCTTTGAGGTGGGCAGGCGAATATTCCAGTTCTTTTCAATTTCAAAAATCGCCTTCATCAGGTTGGGAATATTTTTTCCCTTAAGGCCTGAAAGGGTAATCAGGGGAACACCGCGCAACTGGGGCAACAGTCTTTCGCAGGCCTCGCGTAGTTTTTTTAGGGTTTCATTTTTGTCTTTTATCAAATCCCATTTGTTCAGGGCAATAACCAGCGCCCTGCCCTCGCGTTCGACAAGATCGGCCAGATGCAAATCCTGCTTTTCGAACGGTTGCGTGGCGTCAAGAATCAGCACGACGACCTCTGCATATTGAATGGAGCGCAGGGCATCGGCAACGGCGAGTTTTTCCAGCTTTTTCTGCACACGGGCGCGTTTTCTTATCCCGGCTGTATCCACCAGATTTATTGTGCGCCCTTCATATTCCCATGGCACCATGATGGAATCACGGGTGATGCCCGCTTCAGGGCCGGTAAGCACCCGCTCCTCACCCACCAGTCGGTTGATTAATGTCGACTTGCCAGCATTGGGACGTCCCACAATTGCCACATTGAGATAACGATTAGGATCCCAGCGGGGAACGATTTCAGCATCGGGTTCCACATCAACATTTATTTCAGGCTGAAACTGTTTGTCGTCCTCTGTTTCCAGCTCTGCAATTTTTTCGTTGGCGTCATAAAGAATATTGTAAAGATCGCCAACCCCTGTTCCATGCTCGGCGGACAGAGCTATCGGCTCACCCAAACCTAAAGAATAGGCGTCCATAATTCCAGCTTCGGAGGCGCGCCCTTCAGCTTTGTTAGCCACCAGATGGATCTCGCGATTGGACTTGCGCAGCAAAGATCCAAAAGTCTGATCAAGCGGCGTTACACCGGAGCGGGCGTCGATCATGAAGAATATGACGTCAGCTTCTTCGATAGCGGCAACGGTTTGCTGGCGCATGCGCGCTTCCAGAGAATCGTCGGTGACATCTTCATATCCCGCAGTATCCACCAGACGAAAAGTCAGCTCACCAATGCGCCCTTCCCCCTCGCGCCGGTCACGGGTGACGCCGGGCGTATCATCCACCAGGGCAAGGCGTTTGCCCACAAGGCGGTTAAACAGGGTTGATTTTCCAACATTGGGCCGACCAACGATTGCAACAGTCAATTTCATTTCATCGTATCCAGCACGGATTTTCGCTATCGTTTTGTATCAAAGGATACGGTTTGGTTTTGCCCACAAACGCTAATTTGACGACAGGACCCAGTTAGCCGGGTCATGTGGGTTTTTTGCACCTTCTGAAACCAGTTGCGCATCATAGACCTGCACACGCCGAAGAAGATCAAGTGACACCGCAGGATCTGCAATTATTGTAACAAACTCAGCACGCGCCCCGTCAATATCCCCCGCAGAATACATAGCCAGCCCAAGGGCTTCGCGGGCAACATTACGCAAGGGGTTAAGAGGAGTAAGCAAACCGGCTACCCGGGAATTCCCCCCGGCGACATCGCCCGTATCCACCAGGGCAGTGGCGGCCAGCAAAAGCGCCATCTCACGCATACGAGTGTTCTTTTGAGTGTTGGCCAAAGCGTCATAGGCAGCAACCGCTTCAGCGGTTTTACCCTCTCTAGCTAAAAGGGAAGCCTGGGCAAAGCGGGCCAGAGTGGGATATTCTCCCGATCCTGTAGCAATGGTTTCGTTCAGGGCAATGTTGGCAGCCTCCATGTCCCCGTTCTGAACAAGCTCTATGGCCGCATAAAACTGATCTGAGGATTTTGCCGCGATATCATTCTTATACCAGCGCCACCCCTCATTGGCTCCAACCAGTAAAAC
>JAJRRJ010000052.1 GCA_024279575.1 Alphaproteobacteria bacterium
GCCCTTAAGAATTGTCACAGACCTTTATACAATCGCATACAAAAACCCCGGCCCTGATTGCTCAAGGCCGGGGCGTAAATTATTTGAGATAAATCGACTTTAAGAAAGCTTGCCCAGCGTGCCAGAGGCTTCTGCAACCAGATAATAAAATGTCACACGGCTTTTCTGACGATCGCCCTTCATCGCTTCGCAAGTCTTGGCAATAGCCGCATCTGCATCAGCTGCTGAAAGATTAAGTTTCTTGGTACACCAGCCCTTACGAACCCGGTCCAGTTCCGTTTGATCAGAACATGAAACCAGCGAGGCGTCTTTGCTTTGTAATGCAATACCACAATAGGAAACAATTTTTTGCACAGCAGTTTCAGCTGCATCAGGTGCATATTTTTTCACGCCGTCCATATATTTAAGATATTTGTCACTCGCCATCAGGAAATCCCCCGGATTTTATTGTTGTTGTGCCTCTTCTTGAGATGCAATCAGCTTACCCGCTTTTCTAAAAACATCAACCTGACATGGCGAAAACAACACCTCTTTATCGTTACAGACCTTGCGTGCCTGTCACTTACGGGTAAAAAAAAGACAGACAAAACACCCATTCATCACATCAGCCTATGCGGCAATTTTGGAGATTACTGTTTATCATCCCATCCGATTAGTCTGAATAAGCAGCAGATTGATTGTTTTTCTTTAACCATACGTTCAATGCGCGCACATTCTCTCATCCGCTTTTTCTGATACCCCCCCAAAAAAATTTATTCAAAAACTACGATTGCAATGAATAAGGCACCAAAATTTCTGCTCCACCACGGCCAGCAACAATTTGAAGTCATAAAAAAAGCAGGGCTATTACAGCCCTGCTTTGAACTAAAAAACTGCGATACTCTTAGCTAATTTGCTGGCAAAAGATCCGGCAGGAATGTTGTAATTACCGGGAAATTCCACAACAAAAGCAATCCGATCACCTGAATAATCACAAAAGGAATAACCCCTTTATAAATATCTATGGTGGAAATTTCAGGGGGCGAAACCCCTCGAAGATAAAACAGGGCAAATCCGAACGGCGGCGTAATAAACGACGTTTGTAAGTTCACCGCAATCAAAATCGTGATCCATACCGGGGGCATTAATGTGGGATCAGCCGCATAAATAACCGGCCCGACAATTGGAATAACAATGAAAATAATTTCAATAAAATCCAGAACAAACCCAAGGAAAAACAGCACAATCATCACCACGATCAGCAAAGTGCGCGGGTCCTCAAACGAATGTAAAAACTCCTGAATATAATGTTCCCCGCCAAATGAGCGCAATACCAGAGACAAGAACAATGACCCGATGAGAATCACAAAAACCATCGAGGTAACCTTCGTGGTTTCATTGATAATCGGACTCATTATTTTTTCTTTGATCAGCGACCAGCAGGCATAAAGCAATCCAAAAATCGCCACATGAAAGGCGGCAACGGCAATTACAATGGCAACTGCATTTTCAAAAGCAATATCCTCAACCATCAGACGCAAATCAAAATTGGAACGAAGCACCAATAAAACCACAATAGAAAGACCGGCCCAGATCAAATACTTGTTTGACTTGCCTTCATCCTTCAAACGTCGGTTTGCCGCCAATATAATCGCCCCCGCAGCCCCCAATGCCGCAGCGGCAGTCGGATTCGTAATCCCCCCAAGGATAGAGCCCAGAACAGCAACAATCAAAAGCACCGGTGGCGAAATCACCCGTAACGATTCAACTTCCATCATCCGTGGAATAGCGTGTTTCAGCGAATAAACGACCATTACACCGGGTATGAAATAATACAATGTCCGCTCGCCCCCGGACGCCCCGCCTGACACAAACAACCAGTCAAGAAAGAAAATGGCCGCGATGCCCAGTAAACCGGCAAGAATTGGTTTGCGGTCATAGGTTGGACGCAACGCATGGGCCAGAGTAATCAAAAACCCGCTCAGTACCAGAATAGCCAGTACCCCGTTTGAAAACGGAGCGTATGTGGTGACATGGTCAATTGTTGTAGAGCCAACAAGTCCATTGGATGCCAGAACAATCCATAACATTATCATCGCCAGCACCGGGCCAAGCGTGGCACCAACCAAAAGCCATGAATTATTCCGGTATTTACCTTGCAGGTCATAAGGATCAGGCTCACCCAGATTTACCGGGGGGGCCTGCTTTGGAAAGACCAGAGCAAACCCGAATGCATAAAGCGCATAAAGCGAAGCCAGGAACAATCCAGGTATAAACGCCGCCTTAAACAAAGTGCCGGTCGACAGAACTGCTGGCTCCCCGAGCATTTCCAGAACGGTAATGCCCAGTTTTGCCGCCCGGGTTTCCTGACCCAGCGCATACATATCCCCGACAATTGAACCCAATAGGACAATCACAATTGAGGGAGGAATAATCTGACCCAGCGTGCCCGAAGTTGCAATAACACCGGTCGACAATGATTTAGAATAGCCATGTCTAAGCATTGTTGGCAGAGCAATAAGGCCCATGGTAACAACAGTTGCCCCCACAATTCCGGTGGATGCGGCAAGCAATGTTCCAACAAATACTACAGCAATCGCCAACCCGCCTGGCAAGGACCCAAAGAGCTTGGCCATTGTCATCAAAAGATCTTCAGCAATATTTGAACGCTCCAGCGCAATTCCCATCAATACAAACAAAGGAACCGCCAGCAAGGTTTCAACATTCCCCCCGAAAGCACGCGCAAAAACCCCCTGGGACCAAACCGAAAGTGTCGACAAAAGCGCCTTTTGCCACCCCCCGTCGAACACCGGCACCCGCTCGGCAACACCATTGAATTCCTGAATTGTGTATAAAAGTCCAGCGTCATTCAAAATGGCAATGACCGCAAAACTGAACAGGGAGGAACCCGATAGCGCCAGCGCAACCGGATACCCGGACAATATCCCTGTAAACAAAGAAACAGTGACAATAATCAGCGACAGTTCAACGCCAGTTAATCCTAAAAACATGACGCTTACGCCCCCTCTGCCACGGTTTGATTTTTAGTCTCCGGTTCAGATTTCACATCATCCCCTGAGACTTTCTTTCTGTCATAGATAAATACGGACCGAGCAGCCAAACCGGTAATACTAGTCCCCTTTTCAGCGTCCGCCTCCAGAGAATAATGGCTGGGAATATCCTCTTTTGGCTCCAATAGAGCCAAAAGATTGCGCAGCAAAAATGCTATCGCAGTCAGGAACATCAGGCCTGCAAAAACCACGATCAAAAGTTTAAATGACCAAACCCATGAAAACTCTGCCGTACCCGAGGATTCCCACTTAAAATCTCTCCAACGTGCACCCGATGACCAGATGTTCAGCGGTCTTTGAGAAAACATCGAGTTCATCGCCAAAGGCCAGGCAAACCACCATAAAATGACCGTTGATGGAATAAACATTCCCAGCGTGCCAATCATATCAATCCACAATTGCGTACGCCGTTTGGTTGCCGCATAAATCAGATCAACCCGCACATGTCCCCCCTCGATAAAGGTGTACCCTGAAGCAACCGCAATCAGCATGGCGTTGTAGAATTTAAGCTGACCGGAGAACCATTGCAGTTCCCCTTCAAACAAAATGATGCCAAGCGGGGCAAAAACCAGCTCATTGCCACGGAATATTTGCCCCATTCCTATAATCATCACTTGCTGGAACATCATCAGGATAGCGAACCATGCCGCTATCTTCCCGATTTTAACACTAAATATCTCAAGACAAAAAACAGTCCGTCGCAATATGCTGCGCCGATAAACCCCAAGCCCGGCCAGCAGTATAACCAGCGCCACAACCATATAGAAAAAACTCTGAGACTGCCCCATCAGAACGAAGACACTCATTTTTTCCTTAAATGTCTCAAGAGTCAGAAAATTATATAAATGATAGGGAAAAATGAGCAGATTTACGAACCCCATAACAAAACTCGTAAGCAAACTTATGACAATATCCATATTCCACCTCCCCTTAAGTAGACACCACTAGGCCCGCCTTCATTGGTTTTGTTTATAGTTTGGCGATACCCGGTGTCAAAAGGAAAGCCGGACATACCCCGCCCGGCTTCCCAGATTTGATAAGTGCTGTTCAGGCCTAGCCAAGTACGCGTGTACGTTGGCGCGCATAGGCAACTGAAGAAAGCGTGTTCCAGTCATTGGAAAGACGCATGGCGCGTTGCACAGATTCAGATACTTTTGCGAACAAAGGATCATCCATGTGCTCACCCATAACTTCGGCAGAAGCAGAACCAAATGCATCCCAAACATCATCAGGGAATTCAAGCGTTTGTACGCCTGCATCCTTCAAACGCTCAAGCGCTTCAGAGTTATTGGCCAGGAACTGATGCAGGCTCCACAGATTGGTTTCTGCAGAACATACTTCAATTGCTTTCTGATGCGCAGCAGACAGGCCATTGAAACGGTCCGTATTTGTCGCAACAGAAAGACCCGCACCAGGCTCATGGAAACCGGAAGTGTAGTAGAATTTGGTGATTTCCTGAAAACCGGCTTTTTCGTCGGCCCATGGACCAATCCACTCGGTGCCATCAAGCGCACCAGAAGCGAGGGCCTGATAAATTTCACCACCTGGAAGGGTTTGAACAGATGCGCCCAGTTTACCAAGTGCTGCGCCGCCAAGACCTGGCATGCGGAATTTCAAACCGTTGAAATCAGCAGCAGAATTAATTTCCTTACGGAACCAGCCACCGGCCTGCGGTCCTGTATTACCACCCAAAAAGGATGTAAGGCCAAACTCTTCACCAACTTCAAGATGCAGCTCGTGGCCACCCATGTGGTAGTACCAGTTAAACATTTCACTTGGTGTCATGCCAAACGGTACAGCGGTAAAGAATGCCATCGCAGGATGCTGACCAACATAATAGTAATCAGCGGCGTGATACATATCAGCCTGACCAGAAGTCACAGCATCAAATACAGCAGGCAGACCTGAAACCAGTTCACCCTGTGCTTTAATATCAATTTCCAGTGTTCCATCTGTTACAGCAATAACAGAATCAGCAAAATGTTGAGCCGCGTCAAAAACACCGGCAGCACCACGGCCCCAAGTCAGAACCATTGTTAGTTTTTCACGGCCCTGTGAAAGAGCCGGGGTCGCCAGAGTTGAAGCAGCACCTGCACCAACCAAAGCTGAACCAGTTAGAAATTTACGACGTTCCATATTATTCCTCCCGAAAACGCGTATATGTCGCATAGGTTGCGACACTTATTGCAGCATCCTTATAGAGCCACTTTCGCTAAAGAAGCCCGTATTCACCACTTTGTCTACCCAAAACTACGCAAAGCCATCTGTTTCATGCAATTATGTTAACCTCAAACAACCCACAAACAACACCGTGAGCTCCAGCACACAACGATAAGAATAGGTGTTTTATGAAATTCAGGCCCCATGTAATCCTGCTCGGAACTCTTTCGCTGATTATCGCCATTATGGCCATTTCATTCATGATTACCTCTCAATCACGAAATCTGGCACAAAATGGCATCTCCTCATTCGAAAAAAACATGCTCGAAGCCAAACAGCAAGAACTGGTCAACTATGTCAGCATGGCCCAGTCCTCCATTTCCCAGGTTTATGAAAACGCAACCCCTTATGATCTTGAAGCCCAGGAAAAGGTCAAACAAATCCTAACCACACTTTCCTATTCCGAAGATGGATATTTTTTCGTTTATGATTTTGAAGGGAACAATCTGGTTCATCCGCGACAGAATTTTCGTATAGGAAAAAACTGGATTGACCTCACAGATCCCCACGGGGACCGGGTAATTGAAAACCTGATAAACGTTGCCAAAGCAGGTGGTGGGTTTCATTCCTACAGCTGGGAAAAACCATCCTCCGGGGAAGTTGCCGACAAATTGTCCTACGCGGTTGCCCTGCCAAAATGGGGTTGGATGCTTGGCACCGGCCTTTATGTGGACGACATAATTGCCCAAACAGCTTCAGCCAACAACGAACTCAAGTCATCCATTGATCAAACATTTTTCCTTGTCGCAATGATTATGCTGATTGCAATAGTTGCGGTTTATATTGTCGGCATGCTGCTCAACCTGCGCGAACGGGCCATGAGTGATAACAAGCTCAAACACCTGACTCAACGCATAATTGACACCCAGGAGGAGGAGCGCACCCGCATTGCCCGCGAACTGCATGATGGCATTTCCCAAAACCTGATTGCCGTTCGATACGTTCTTGATCTGGCCAAGCACAAAGTAAAAACCGGAGCCAGCGATGCACTGACAACCATTGAGAGAGGCGCAACAAATCTGGGCTCGGCGATTAAGGAAATTCGCCGCATATCCCACGACCTTCGCCCCGGCATGCTTGATGATCTGGGGCTTAGCTCAGCCCTGGAGGAATTGACGCACCATTTTCCCAGAACACTAAAATCAAGGTAAAACTTAACGCGGTTTCATTCAAAAACCTGCTCCCGGCTGATGCAAAAACCGCTCTCTATCGTGTTGCTCAGGAAGCACTGACAAATATTGAGCGCCATTCTGGTGCGAGCTGGGTTCAGATTGATTTGTCATCCAGTGCAAAAGGGGTAAAAATGACCATTGCTGATAATGGAACAAGCGACCCTTTTAACAAAGGGCGCAACAATCAATCAGGCAATTCAGGTTTGGGGCTGAGAAACATGCAAGAAAGAATGGAACACTTTTCAGGGTCATTAAGCGTGCGCTCTTCTGCAAAGGGCACAACCCTTGCCGCCAGCCTTCCCCACTCGGTTTATCTGCATCAAAAAGACGAGAAAATACAATGAGTACTGTACCCATCAAAGTGCTTTTGGTCGACGACCACCCACTTGTCCTTGAGGGAATCCGCGCCATCATTGAAACCTATACTCATATTGATGTGATAGGCGCAGCCTCCAGTGTCACTCAGGCTATGGACATTTCAAATAAAGCTGACCCGGACGTCATCATGATGGACATAAATATGAGCGGCACAAATGGCCTTGACGCCATAGAATTATTTAAGGAACGCAACACAAACATCCGCATCATTATGTTGTCTATGCATGATGACAGGGAATATATTTCCACCTCTGTAATGTATGGCGCTTCAGGCTATGTCCTGAAGGATGTTTCCACTGATGAAATCGTTTCAGCCATAGAAACCGTTGCTGCCGGGGGAACCTATTTTTCCTCAGGCGTTTCGGATGCCTTGATGAATGAGGACAAATCCGAAGAAAAAGCTGGGCCCCTCACCACTCGCGAACAATCAGTTTTGGTATTGGTTGCAGAAGGGAAAAGCTCAAAAGATGTTGGTGAATTGCTTGATATTTCCACCCGAACCGTGGAAACTCATCGCAAAAACATCAAAAAGAAACTTTCCATCAGTACCACCGCAGGCTTGACCCGTTACGCCATTGAAAACGGCTTGGTAAGCTGAATGAAATCAGGAGTTTGTGCTACTGACTAAAATTCCAGTGAAGCAATATTATGGGGGCCCATATCAAGAATATCACGCTCCCCGCACAAGGCCATGGTCGTATCAAGCTCAGCCCGTAAAATGTCCAATACCCGGGTTACCCCGGCAGCGCCATCGGCCCCAAGCCCGTATAAAAAAGGCCGCCCGATATAGGTTCCTTTTGCTCCAAGCGCAATGGCACGCGCAACATCGGTTCCCGAGCGTATCCCCCCATCCATATGCACCTCAATTTTGTCCCCAACCGCTTCAACGATATCGGGCAATGCCCGAATAGAGGACCAGGCTCCATCAAGTTGCCGGCCCCCATGATTTGAAACAATCAGCGCATCGGCACCCGTATCAACCGCATGTCGCGCATCCTCCCCGTCAAGCACACCTTTAATAATGAGTTTGCCCCCCCAGTGTTCCTTGATCCAGCCCACATCATCCCAGCTCAATTCCAGATCAAACTGTTTGGCTGTCCATTCGCTGAGCGAGCCCATATCCTGAACCCCTTTGACATGGCCAACAATATTGCCAAAGCCGTGACGGCGCGTTCCCACCATTCCAAGGCACCACCGGGGCCGGCTCGCCATTTGCCACACATGCTTAGGCGTAATTTTGGGCGGAGCTGAAAGCTGGTTGCGTAAATCCTTGTGTCTCTGGGCCAGTATTTGCAAATCCATGGTTACAACCAGAGCAGAACACCCTGCCGCCCTGGCCCGGTCGATGAGGCTTTTTATAAAATCCCTGTCCTTCATCACATAAAGCTGAAACCAGAACGGTTTCGCAGTCACACTTTTTACATCCTCAATTGAACAGATTGACATGGTGGATAGTACAAACGGCACCCCAAAATCCTCCGCCGCTTTCGCCGCAAGCATTTCCCCGTTCGCATGCTGCATTCCAGTTAAGCCGGTAGGTGCCAGCGCCAGGGGCATGGATACATCCTGGCCGGTCATTTTAGATTTTAATGAGCGATTGGAAAGGGTGCGCGCAATGCGCTGGCGCAACAGGACCTTTGAAAAATCACTTTCATTAACCCGATAAGTCTGTTCGGTGAGGGACCCCGAATCCGCATAGTCAAAAAACATCTTTGGCACTTTTTTACGTGCGATTTTCTTCAAATCAGCAATCGTTAGCGCAGATTTTATATTTCCCACAAAAACACCCCAAAAATTCAATAAATAGCACGTCCTCTGATAAA